>JBAWZF010000012.1 GCA_037143175.1 bacterium | reverse complement strand
CCCCCTCCTTCCCCGCCCCCTTGATTCAGGAATTTGAACGCCGGACAGGCCGGAAGACCATGGGGAATAAGGCCGCCAACGGCATTGCCATCATCAACGAACTGGGCGCCCAACAAATCAAAGAAGGGGCCTGGATAGTCTATACGAGCGGCGACTCCGTTTTTCAAATTGCGGCCCATGAAGAAGTCATCCCCCTCCCTGAACTTTACGCAGGCTGCAGGATCGCCCGGGAATTATGCGATCCTTACGTAGTCGGCCGGGTGATCGCCCGTCCTTACATTGGCCAACCCGGTGCCTTCAAACGCACCGAAAATCGCCGCGACTTCTCCTATCCACTCCCCGAGCCTACCGTCCTCAACCGGTTATCCGAGCAGGGCGTCAAGGTCATTACGGTGGGCAAGCTGGATGATATTTTCAGCGGCAGCGGAGTGACGCAATCATTTCATGTGGAAAATAATCCCGATGCTGAAAGCGCCATTCTGAAGTTGGCCGATCAGGCCGATTCTTTTTTCTGTTTCGCCAACCTGATTGATTTCGACATGCTTTATGGGCACCGGCGCGATGCCCTAGGCTACGCCGCCGCACTGGAGAAAACAGACCGGTTCCTGGGGGCACTTCTCCCCAAATTGGCCGCAACGGATCTGTTGCTCATTACGGCCGACCATGGGAATGACCCCACCTTCAAGGGGTCTGACCATACCCGCGAATTTGTTCCCCTTCTTACCAGCGGCCCCGGCCAGCGAAATACCGGACTCGGCATTCGCGACGGGTTCTATGACCTTGCCCAGACGCTGGCCGCTTTTTTCAAAATCCCGCCCATGCCGCGGGGCATTAGTTTCCTTTGAACTGAAGTGCCCCGCATGTTAATATCCGGGCATGGCTGACATCATAGTTACCTGTGCCCAGTGTGGAAACACTATTACGATTTCAGCGTTTGTCTCCGCCGAGGTGATCACCTGCATGAAGTGTAAAGGGCAGGTGCCCATCCCGCCACGACAAGCCGAGCCTTCGACCTTGGCCCCGAAATTAAAGTTGATCACCCCTCCGCCGCCCTCACCGGCTCCAGCCCCGACTTCACCTGCGAAATTTGACAAAAAAAAGAACCGGAACGAGGCTAATAATAACGTTCAGCGTTATATGCCGCAAGGGATCAAACGCCGGAAACGGGCCCGTAAAATAAGCATCTTCGAAATCAAGGTCCTCCCTTGGCTTGTGTTTTTTCTACTCCTACTCGTTTTTGGCTGGATGCGCTATATTCCCGGGGCACTGGCGCCCGACATTCACAAAATGTTCATCCAGGGCGGCGTGGGGTCGCTTCTCCTGCTGCATGTTTCCGTGATTTTCCTGGCCTTCGAAGATGATGTGTTCAGCGGGATTCTCTGCTTTATCATACCGGGGTATTCGATCTACTACCTCTTCACGCAGGCGGATCAGACATTACTGCGCGGACTGGGGGCCGCCTTGATGATTGTGTTCGGCTTGGATTTTGCACACGCCGCCGGGATATTCTGGAACGATGTGTATTATGAAGTGTCCCGCTGGATTGCCACCACGGATGCCGTGAAGAAGAAGTGAGATGTCAAATGTGAGATCAACGTCTCACCCTTTACGCCTCACGTTTCACGCTTTCCCCCGCTTCACCTGCTGACGATAAGTGGCGATGGCGGTATCTACGATTCCTGCCACATACAGGGCTAGCCAGATCACAAAGGGAACGATTAACGAGGCCAAGGCGGGTGCTTCAGCCGGTGCATTCATTGGGGCAAAGGCCATGCCATAATAGGCTTTTAAGACGATAAAGACTTCAATCACAAGCCAGATTACCGCCGCGCTGGAGGTCATGATAAAGAAAATACCCGCCCCCCACCGGCGCTGCATCAACTGCCCGGCGCCCGGATAGACGAGAGCCGAAAGCGCCATCGGAGATAAGAAATATTTTCCGGGTTGAGCCGATTTAACAGGCGGTGGTAGTGCTGTGTTCATCGGGTATCACTTCGGATATTGGTTAGAATTTCATAGGGGATCGTCGCACACCACCGCGCCACTTCATCCGCCCAAAGGGATTCATCGCCCTGCTGCCCAATCAGTACCACTTCATCACCGGGCCTCACACCGTTCCCCGCCCCCACATCGACAATGGTGAAATTCATCGTCACTCGCCCGACCACCTTAGCGCGCCGTCCACCGACCAGGACATACCCCTTGTTACTCATGAGTCGCGAGACGCCGTCGGAATAACCGACATCAATGGTGGCCAGGCAGGTAGGTTCAGAGGTCACATGGGTGCTGAGATAACTGACAGGAAATCCGGCGGGAACCTGCTTCACTTGAATCACACGGGTTTTCCACTGCAACAACGGCTTTGTGCTGACGCGCGAGATGCTGTTGCGTCCACCATACCCATAAGCCAGAATCCCCAGCCGAACCCCATCCATGTCCAGCTCGGGATGGGACGAAAACGCCGCACTATTAGCCGAATGCGTGAAAAGGTGAGTCATCCCCAGAGCGGCACAGCCGTCCAGCACGCCCTGAAATCGTTCCGCCTGAAGTCTCGCAAATAAATCAGTGGAGCGCCCAGCCGAGGCAAAATGCATGCAGATGCCACAGATAACCAAGCCACCCCTCCGGACTATCCCCGCCATCTGTTCCGGGGCCTTTTCCCAGGGAAATCCCAAGCGCCCCATGCCGGTATCCACCTTAACATGGCAGCGCAACGTCAGCCCTGAATTCCGGGCAATCTCCGCCAGTTCAAGGGCCTGCTCTTCACTTACCAACACCGGCAGGATGCGATACCGCGAAATTTCAGGGATATCCCACGGCCACACGGCACCCAGCAAAAGAATATTGGCCTCAGGCAGCACCATGCGAACGCTCAAGGCCTCTTCAAGCGTCGCCACAAAAAACCACCGCACACCACAGTCAAAGGCCTTCGTGGTCACCGCTGTAATACCATGCCCATAGGCGTTGGCCTTGACAACCATCACCACGTCTGAAGAAGGCGGTAAAGCCGCCTTCATTAATGCCAGGTTCTGGCACAGGAGATCCAGATCCAGCTCCACCCAGGCATGGCTGCGTCGTTTTACGTTTGAGCTCATCGTCATACAACCTGGGGTCCGCCCGGGGCCATTGGAGGTATCACCACACGATTCACCCGCAGCGGATACCGCAACTTAAGATCGCCATCAATCAGGATCTCAATCCAATAAACCCCTTCTTTATCGAACTTGAGATTCATGAAAAATTCAACATTGGTCACCGTAGACTCCGGATCATTCAACAGCACCCGGATTTCCTGCCCCTCGGCGACCACCACTCCATTATCAGGGCCAATGATACGGGTCTTTTCCGTAAAGGCCCCCTGCCCGCTGCACCAGCGATTGACAATGCAAACGCGCTGAAAAACGGCAGGGAATTGTGGCGTGCCAATGACATCAAAAAGCCCGATGAGGATGAATTTACCGGATCGTTCCTGGCGCACATCATCACATAAAACGCTCATTTGGAGATCGGGAGTCATCATGTTGCCGTTCCTTTAATTGAGCCACCCCACGCCTTCAGATGAGTCACGATAAAATCCACCACGGCCGCATGGGTCTCCCGTCCGTTCCCGGTTACCGCTAGCGGGGCACCAAAAGCAAACCGGATGGGCCGCTCGGGATACACATAACCGGCATCCTTGACCCATTTACCATTCGCCATGAAATCAGTTTTCAAGGCCAGGGGGATCACCGGTACACCCGCGCGGGCCGCCAGCTTTACCCCCAAGGTGTTAAAGCCGTCCACATCAAATTCAGCCGACCGGGTCGCCTGCGGGAAAATAACCACCGTTACCCCCTGACGAATCAATTCGGTGCCTTCGTTTAACACCCGTTTCAAGTCTTCACGCGGATTATCGCGGCTCACGGCAATATGCTTCACCGCGCACATGATCGGTCCAAAGGCAAAATGCGTGCGCAGACTTTGCTTCACCACAAACGCCACCTCTTTAAAGGGAAGAATGAAGCAGGGCAAAACCACAGTTTCCAAGGAGGCCATATGGTTACCAATGATCACCACCGGCCCGGGGGTTTTCGCCAAATGTTCCAACCCCTCCACCTCAATCCGCCCACCGAGAGCCTCCGTCACATACAGGGATTTCCAGGAGCGGTTGGCATAGCCGTCGGCATCAAACACGCCACGCTTAATCATGTTCCGGGCCACATAATAACTCCAAATAATCCGCGTGTGGAAACAGAGTGCCCGGATCCACTCGAAGGGGCCCAACCGCATCGGGACACCCGACCGGCGGGTGGTCACGTAATGCTGCGCCATTTTAATTTGACGATGAAATGCCTTGGATTGCTGGAGATTATACATGATCCTCCATTAACTCATAAGCCAACACGCTCACACCATACAACGCCGCCGTCTCCACTCTTAACACGCGGTTGCCATAACTGATGGGAATGGCCCCGGCCTGCTTGGCCAGCTCATATTCACGCGGCGAAAAATCGCCTTCAGGCCCGATTAACAAGCCGACTGAACCGATATGGCGTTCTCTCAACTCCTGCAAGCAGGACTTTAAAGGACGGCTCTCTGGCTCCAAGGAACCGATCAGCAAGGCATCCAATACCAGCTTCCGCCCCAGCACCGATACCAGCGTTGCGACAGGATGGACCTTCGTGATCCATGAAGTACGACACTGCTTGGCCGCCTCAAACGCAATCCGCTGCCACCGAGTCATACGATGATCAGCCCGCTCATCCTCGAGTCGGACCACGCCCCGATCCGTCATGACAGGATAAATGGTGCAAACCCCCAGTTCGGTCGCCTTCTGAATGATCAAATCCATCTTCTGGGATTTGGGTACGGCCTGAATCAGGGTGATGGCAATCCCCGCCCCCGCCTGCCGCTTCCGCTCCACGATCCATACCGTCACAATACCCGTGCTGCGCGCCGTGATCACGGCCGACGCCTCTCCGCCCTGGCCGTCACAAATCACTACGGATGCACCGATTTCCATCCGCAAAACGTCAGTTAAATGGTGCGAATCATCACGGGAAAGCGTGATCGTGTCACGCTCCCATGCATCCGGGGTAATAAAACAACGCGGGATCATCCTTCAACGCTCACTTATCCGGGGTGGGTTTGGCTTTAAAAAATTGCTCGGACCGTTCCTGCAGTTTACGAGTCATGGGATGATTTTCGTCAGCGCATAAATCGCTGTAATCCTTAAGTGCCTTTTTTTGTTTGGAACTGAGTTTAACCGGTACTTCCACAACGGCCCTGATATGCAAATCCCCCCGCCCATGCCCATCAAGGCTGGGCGCCCCCTTGCCGCTCAACCGGAACATATGCCCCGACTCCGTGCCCGCCTCCACATGCAGCGGAACAAATCCATCAAGGGTGGGGACATTTACTTCACCGCCCAATGCCGCAATATGCATGGGGATCGGCACCTCGCAAAGCAACTCAGCACCCTCCCGATGGAACAGATCATGTTCGCGGACATGGAGAATCACATAGAGATCGCCGGCAACACCCCCCCGCACGCCACCTTCGCCACGACCGGCCAGACGCAAACGGGATCCCGTCTCAACGCCTGCAGGAATGCGTAGGGTGAGGCGCTTTTTGTTTTTGACGCGGCCAGCCCCCTTGCAGTCACGACACGGCTTGGTAATCATCTTGCCACTGCCGGAACACACCGGACAGGTCTGGCGCACCTGGAAAAAGCCACTCGCCGAAATCACCGCACCCCGCCCGCCGCAATGACGGCATGTCTCTTCGGAGCTACCCGGTTCGCTTCCCATTCCGTTACACGCGGCACATTGCTCAGTCACCGGCAACGTAATGTCCTGTTGAGCCCCGAACATAGCCTCCTCGAAACCGATCTCCAAATCGAACCTGAGATCCGCCCCTTGTTGCGGGCCCGTTCGCGACGTCCGCCGACCGCCCCCCATCATATCTTCAAAAACACCGCCGCCATCCCCGAACAGGCTGCCAAATAAATCCTGTAAATCAGACACATGGGTAAAATCCCGTGAGAAGTTAAAACCATCCGGTCCAAAAGTGGATTTCAAACCTTCATGGCCATATTGGTCGTATTGACGCCGCTTTCCGGCATCACTCAAAATCTCATAGGCCTCACTGACTTCCTTGAACTTGGCCTCGGCAGCCTTGTCACCCTGATTCCGGTCAGGGTGATACTGCATCGCCATACGACGGTAAGCTTTTTTGACCTCATCGGCCGAGGCGGACCTTGCCACACCGAGCACTTCATAATAATCGCGCTTTACAGTCACACTTCAGCCCTCACATAAAAAATCTAATGTTTGAAAAAATATGGGATTTTCTTCCGCATAACAGGAAGCAAAAATCAAAAAAGCTCAGGAATGATCAATGAGCCTGATTTGCGGCGGCGGTCTGTTGCATCACCGTTCGCGCGAGATCTTCCTTCAAATAAACCAATACATCCTTAAATTTGACCATGTTATCCGGAGCCGCCTCGATCAGCGCCTCATGCGCCGTAATCATGGTCTGGGTCATCTGCTGCTTGTCAGCACCTGTCTGCAAGGACTTGCCATTACCGGGCATGGCGCTGGTGGAGGAGTCATTTGCATCAATGGTAACCAAATGATTAATCCCCAGCATTTTTATCAGAAAGGAATTTTTATCACTGATATTACGCAGTACAACTGCACCGTCTATTTTCTTAAGCTGGGTTGCCAGACCCGCCAATACCCCCATAAAGGTACTATCCATTCCCACACAATCCTGCATTTCAACAATGATACGCCGACAGCCCTTTTCACAGGCCATCATGCCAAACTGTTTGAGCGCGGGCCCGATTTTAAAGGTAGCTCGGCCGTGAACCCGAACAAATGCATCAGAGGCCTGAATCGCAACTTCTACGCTGTCACCCAATATTTCCATATGAACCCTTAATATAACTCTCGAAAGGCTAGCACCCGTCGCCTCTGCTGTCAACGGGGTGAAGCGATCACCAGAACAATTTCCCCCTTGATGGTTCTGCCCTGAAATGTGCGTTTCAACTCTGCAGCCGTCCCCCAAACCGTCTCCTCGAACTTTTTAGTGAGCTCCCGGCCTACAAACAGCTCGCGCTCGCACAGCGTCGCCTCAATTTCATCCAGCAACTTCATCAGGCGGAAAGGAGATTCGAAAACGGCCACCGGCACCGGACAGGTGGCAAATTCCAGAAGGAACTTCCGTAGTGCCCCACTCTTCCTGGGGGTAAACCCGGCAAATACAAAACCGGCACCTGGAAAGCCACATAGGGAAATCGCTGCGGTGACGGAGGACGGCCCGGGAACACAAATCACGGGGATCCCCGCCTTGCGGCAGGCAGCCACCATGCGCGAACCGGGATCCGACACCCCCGGCATCCCGGCATCGGACACCAGCGCCAACGATTCTCCGGCCCGCAAACGGGCCAGAATACCGTCCACCCGCGCGGCTTCATTGAATTTATGACAACTGAACGCGGGGGTTTTAATCCCAAACCGATCCAAAAGGATGCGCGTATGACGGGTGTCCTCGGCTAAAATACCATGAACCTGCTTCAAGGTCTCAATCGCCCGGGCCGATAAATCGTCCAGATTCCCAATTGGCGTTCCCACCACATAAAGTCCCTGCGCTATACTCATATTGATTTCACTCTGTTCTTGTCGTTTTCCAAGCCCTCATTACAATGCCATCCATTTCTAAGGGTTTCAGAAACGAAAGCAATGAGAATCTGTGTGGATATACAATCGGCCGTTTCGCAACGGGCCGGAGTGGGGCGTTACACGAGAAACCTCGTGGAACACCTGGCCCCCATCATGTCACCGGCCGATGATCTGGATCTCTTTTATTTCGACTTCCATCGCCGCGGTCTTGATTTCCCCTGCACGGGCGCCCATCAGAACCCCGTACGCTGGGTTCCTGGCAAATATGTCCAGCAAGCCTGGAAACGGCTCCAATGGCCGCCCTTCGACTGGTTTTCGGGAAAGGCTGACCTCTATCACTTCCCCAACTTCACGATTCCCCCGCTTACTCAGGGAAAAAAGATCGTCACCATCCATGACATGAGTTTTTTGCGTTACCCTGAATTTTCCGAGAAAAAAAATCTGGATTATTTATCAACCTTCATCCATGACACGGTCAGGCGCGCCGATGCCATTATCACGGTGTCTGAATTCAGCAGAAAAGAAACCTCTGAGTTGCTGGGGCTGGATCCCGCGCAAATATTCGCAACCCCGCTGGGGATCACCCCCGGCTGCACCCGCCCAACCGCCGAACAAATCTCGAAGACCCGGCGTCAACTCAAACTCGACCGCCCTTATCTCCTCAGCGTCGGCACCTTGGAACCGCGCAAAAACATTCCCTTCCTGATCGAAATGTTTGAACAGCTATCGGAATTCGATGGCGATCTCGTCATTGCCGGAATGAAAGGCTGGAAGGTGGAACCCATCCTTGAATGCATGAACTCCTCCTCGCGTAAAGACCGCATCCGCTATCTGGAGTTTGTCCCCGACGGTGATCTATTCTCACTCTATGCCGGTGCGGAACTTTATGTCATGACGTCCTTTTACGAAGGCTTCGGGCTGCCTCCCCTGGAAGCCATGGCCTGCGGCACCCCGGTCGTCTCCTCTACAGGCGGCTCACTTCCGGAAATGCTGACGGGATCCGCCTCGGTTTTAATCCCCGGCTTTGACGCCTCGGTCTGGGCAGGAACCGTCACCAACCTGCTCAATGATACAGACCGGCGCAATCAACTTGCGAAACACGCACCGGCACATGCCGCCCGCTTTTCTTGGCGGGATACCGCCCTTAAAACACTGGATGTTTACCGGAAGGTTTTGTCATGAAGATCGCGCTCGACGCCCGCTGGATATTTAACGAGATCTCAGGTATTGGGGCCCACACCCGGGAGCTGATTCGCCATATTGCCCGTGAGGATCATTTAAACTCCTATCTGCTGATATTCTCCGACCGGGCTTTGGCCGAACGAACCTGGATTGAGGCCGAACTGGCGGACAAACCGAATTTCCGCCCCGATATCGTCCCCTGGAGCGTCTTCTCCCCGCACAGTCAGCTCCTGCTTCCGTCACGCCTCGCCCGCAACGGTATTGAAGTTTACCACTCCACCAACTACATGATTCCCCTCGCTTGCTTCCCACGCGGGCAAGTTGGCAAAATCCGCTGCATCGCCACCATTCACGACCTGATCCCTTTGCTCTTTCCCTCGGCCACCCCGCGCGCCCTGAAAACCCGGCTATTCCCAATCTATCGTCGCCTGATGCTTGAAATCGGGGCCCGCGCCGACCGGATCATCGCGGTCAGTGAAGCCTCGCGCTCCGATATCGTAAAACATCTCAATATCCCGCCGGAGCGCCACGATTCCGTCAAAGTGATCTACAATGGAGTCTCGCCAATCTTCGTCCCCCGCCCTGCTTCGGAGGCTGTACACGATGACCCCACAAGGCCCCGCACGGTGCTTTATGTCGGACGGAGTGATCCCTATAAAAACTTACCCCTCCTGATTGAGTCCTTCTCGGAAGCTCGCCAAAAGGCGCCCTTCCCAATCCAACTCAAGATCCTTGGTCCGCCCGACCCCAGATACCCGGAAGCCGGACAACGTGTCAAAGCGCTGGGTATGGAAGCCGCCATCTCCTGGGTGGGGTATCAAACCAGTTCAGCCCTAGTGAAGGCCTATCAGAGTGCCGATGTCGTGGTGTTGCCCTCCCGCTACGAAGGCTTTGGCCTGCCGGTAGTCGAGGCCATGGCCTGTGGCGCACCGATGTTATGCAGTGATATTCCGGTCTTCAAAGAGATCGGCGGGCAGGCCGCTTTCTATACCCCGCTCGACAATGGCCCCGAACTGGCAAACGGGATCCTGCGTGTTCTGACCGATCACGAACTCCGCCGCAATATGATTCAATTCGGCTTTGAGCAGGCCCGACAGTTCACCTGGACCGCAGCCGCCCGACAAACCATTGCCCTTTATCACGAATTGATTCAGTTATGAGCCACACATTCCCTGCATCCTGGAAAAATTTACGCGTGGTTCTCTGCCATGACTGGCTTACCGGAATGCGCGGAGGCGAACGCGTCCTTGAGGTTCTCTGCGAGGGCTTCCCTGAAGCCCCCATCTTCACCCTCATCCGTAATCGCAGCGCCATCTCCGATACCATTAACCGCCACCCCATCCACACCTCCTGGCTTCAGGCCATCCCGTCCATCGGAAAACGATATCGCTATTTCCTGCCCTTTTTCCCATCAGCGATTGAACAGTTCAAGGTTCCCACGGCCGACCTGGTCATCAGTACCAGCCACTGCGTCGCCAAGGGCCTGCGTTCCGAAGCACCCCAGCTCTGTTACTGCTTTACCCCCATGCGCTATGCCTGGTTGTTCCACGATGAATACCTTAAGGGAAACCCGTTGAAAAAATTGCTGGCACGGCCCCTCCTGGCATGGCTGCGCCGCTGGGACCGCCATGCCTCAAAACGGGTTACCCGGTTCGTGGGCATCAGCCAGCATATTGAGGACCGGATCAACCGCTTTTATGGCCGTGAGGCGGACGTCCTGTATCCGCCCGTGGATCTTGACCGCTGGACGCCGGATTACCAACCTGCTGGCGATTTTGATCTGATCGCATCGGCCCTGGTTCCTTATAAAAAAATTGATCTGGCCGTAACGGCCTACAACCGAACAGGACGGCGCCTTAAAATTGTCGGGACAGGCACCGAATTTGAATCGCTCAAGGCCATGGCGGGACCCACTATTGAACTTCTGGGCCGGCAAACGGATGATGAATTACTGGGACTCTATCGCCGGTGCCGGATGTTTATCTTCCCGGGCGAAGAAGACTTCGGCATTGCCCCACTCGAAGCACAGGCCTGCGGTCGCCCTGTGGTGGCCTTTGGTCGCGGCGGAGCCTTGGAGACAGTCAAAGCGGGCGTATCCGGACTCTTTTTCGACCAGCAAACTCCTGAAGCCCTTATCGCAGCTATCGAAACTTGTGCCGGCAAGACCTGGGATCCTCGCCTCATCCGGGCCCATGCTGAAACCTTCAGCATCCAGGCTTTTATTGATGGCCTCGACGCCTTGATCAAAAAGACCATCAGGGTGGCTCTCCCATGATTCAAACCCTGGCAGTGGCCAATTATCGTTTCAAAAAGGGCTTCCGCCCAATTACCACCAGGCACCCATGTCTATTATTTCAATATTATCAACGAACAGAATCTTGTGGTCAGTAGCGAACATGAGGAGCTGCCCACCCCTTAGCCGCATGTGTAGCATCATGTTGACGGGCGACGAGGGATGATGCGAGACTAAGGCAAATGAAAGAACCTATAACCTATGCTTGACCTCCCGATCATCACCTTCCATATCACAGAAACTCAAGCCGACCTCGCGTCCACCGCTGAATTGTTTCTCGATGGAAAATATGAAGTCATCTCCCGTTCCGGCCTGAGCCGTACCGAGGCTCATCTTATCGAAGCCATCCCCCTGCTCCCGACCAAGCCGCAACGGCTCCTGGTTCTCGGCAATCGTACCGGGGCCATTGCCATGATGGCCACACACTTTCACCACGGACTTGAAGCGGTCGTCTCCTCGCTTGATCTGTTTCACCACCATGCCGTTGAACGGAATCTTCTCCGGAATCCGGCGTCCGGGGTGACCTCCCGGTGCGAGCCTTACATCCCGGAGCGGAATTGTTTTGATGCCGTCTGCCTTCAGATCTCAAAAGGCACCACGTCCAACGAACTGATTCTGGATCTTCTGCAGCAAAGCCATCTGGCCCTTAAAACGGGTGGACGATGCTTTGTTTCGATTGAAGAAGAGGCGCCCTGGGTTGCCGAACACGTCAAAAAGTTTTTCAGCAACTGCTCCATCCGCGGCCAGAAAAAAGGATCCACTCTTCTTATGGCCCAAAAGAAACATGAGTTAAAAGCACTCAAGGTCTATCAGGCCGAATTCACCATGACCATTCCCAATGGATTACCCGTCACGCTCACCACGCTCCCGGGAGTCTTCGCCCACCGCCGGGTGGACCCGGGTGCCCAGGCGCTCGCTGAAGTAGCCATAAGTCAGCCCGGGGATGTCATTCTGGACATGGGGTGCGGGTGCGGCAGCATTGGGATCTCGCTGGCAAAAAACCAGCCGACTGCAAGTGTTTGTTTTGTGGACGCCCATTCACGTGCCACCGCCATTACCCAGCAAAACGCCTTTAACAATGGGCTCATAAATTACACCGTAGTACTCAGCGACCAGGGGATCCCGCCCCCGCCCCGCTTTACGTTATTTGTGGGCAACCCGCCCTACTACTCCCATGACCGCATCACGGATTTTTTCATTCGTACGGCCTTTGAGACCTTGTTACCGGAGGGGCGCGCTTATAGCGTTGCCAAAAATGCAGCCCATCATCTGGATTATATGAAGGAACTCTTCGGGAATGCAGAAATGATCCATCGCCGCGGGTATCAAATCGTAAAATCGGTGAAATCCTGAACTGCCGGCCGGGATGCGCAGCCTGTTGCGTGGAAATCTCCATTTCCTCGTCTATTCCCGGATTACCAGACGGTAAACCGGCTGGGCTACGATGCCTTCAATTAACCATAGACGGTCTTTGTAAGCTTTTTGGCCAGCCCAGTCGCCCCGCGATATGCGTCCGGCTAAAACCATCAGAAGAGATGTGCGGACAGACCAAACTCCACGCCTATCACTATCTTGCGGCGCTTGAGCAGGCTACTATGCCGACACGAAGCGCACAGGCAACCACGCATATCGGCCATCAATAGCATTTTCGGGACGCCACAGATCACATCTTGGGGATAGAAATAAAGGCACCCGGTAAGAGTGAGCTGTCTATTGAATGGCTCCGGCGACAGGACTCGAACCTGTAACATTCTGGTTAACAGCCAGACGCTCTACCATTGAGCTACGCCGGAATAATCAAAGAGCGGTACACTCTAGCGTTTGACAGTAAATTGTCAAGTGACCAATCTTTAAAAAAATCATTTTTACCGCCGACCATTTCTCCTGACAAAACGTTCATTGTGACCTCCTTTTCAAATTCCATACGATATGATATTTTGACAGGATGTTTGTGACACTTACTCTTAATCCGGCAATTGATCATTCTCTTTCGGTTTCCGGCGCGCTCACACTTAATGCCGTGCATACCGTTATGGCGGAAGCCAACACCCCCGGGGGCAAGGGAGTCAATGTGGCCAAAATGCTCGCCGCCAACGGCCTGCCGGTAACGGCGGCCGGTTTGCTGGGTGAAGATCGCATCGACTTCTATAAAACCGCCCTCACCCCTGCCGGCATTACGTGTAAATTTCTCACCCTGCCCTACCCCACGCGGGTCAACCTCATGATCTCCGATGAACTTGGCCACGAACAGAAATTCAACTGCCCGGGTTTTCCCGACCTGTCCTTTGACGAACCCACCTTGCGTACTTATGTACAATCTCTGACAACACCGGAAGACGTTGTCATCATGAGTGGATCCTTACCGGCCCAATTCCCTCCAGATACTTACGCCCATCTGATCCGTCTATTCCGGTCTGCAGGGTGTCCTACAGTCCTTGACACCTCGGGCCCGGCACTGGCTGCTGCTCTGGCGGAAAAACCGGATGTGATCAAGCCTAACCGTCAAGAACTGGAAACCGTACTCCACGAAGCCCTGGAGACGAAAGCGGCGCTGCAAAATGCACTCCGCAAGCTCATGGGCAGCCATGAAACCATCGTTGTTTCCGACGGAGCACAGGGAGCCTGGTTCGCGGGACGGGGCCACATCTGGTTTGCCGCATCCCCGGTCGTGTCATGTATCGATACCACAGGCGCCGGTGATGCTTTGCTCGGCCAATTCTGTGCAGACTATTTCCCGAGTCGAATCATGACGCCTGAAATCATGGCGCGGGCGGTGGCCGCAGGAGCCGCTTCGGTAGAACACTATGGCACACCGTTCCTCTCCCGTGACCGTATCATCGAACTTTCACTCCAGATACAACCAGAAAGATGCAAAGATATCTCATGAATAAAATTCAGTTAGCAGTGGGCAGCAAGCAGTAGGCAGTTTACAGTAAGCAGTTTGCAGCAAGCAGAATTCTCAATGACGACTGCTTACTGCCAACTGCCTACTGCTCACTGCTCACTGGCCACTGGCTCCTCACACGTAGATCATTTTATGAGTCATGCCACCATCCACCACCATATTACTGCCTGTGATGAATCCGCTTTGGGCAGAAGCGAGATACGCGGCAAGGCTGGAAATGTCCTCGGGTTGGCCAACCCGCCCCACCCAATGCTGCTTCTTATCGGCCTCACTATGGACAGGTGTGGTCCGTTCTTTCGCCTTACGCCAGGCCCCTGTTTCAATCCAGCCGGGACTAATGCAATTCACGCGGACATCCGGTGCAAGACTCGCGGCCAGCGCATGGGTCAACGCCATGATGCCACCCTTACTTGCAGAATAGGCTTCCGTATTGGGTTCTGACATCAACGCGCGGGTGGAGGCAATGTTAATGATGGCACCATGTCTCTGGCGCAGGGAAGGCGCAAAATGTTTAGCGCAAAGGAACGGGCCCGTTAAGTTAACCCCGATTACACGATCCCAATCGGTCAGGCTGAGCTCTGTCACAGGCTCATTACACCCAATCGCGGCATTATTGATCAGCACGTTCACCCCATTGAAAGCCGCCAGTGTGTCAGCCACAAGGCGCACGACATCAGGTTCGGACGCGACATTGGCTTTGACAAAACGAATGGCACCTAGCCCGGTATACTCAGCTTCCGTTTCACGGCCGGCTTCCTCATCGACATCGGCAATCACCACCGCAAAGCCGTCCAACAGGAAGCGGTGGGCCAAGGCCTTGCCAATCCCTTGCGCCCCGCCGGTCATGACTGCCACGTGTTTACGCATTCATCAGCCCTCCTCTTCCATGTATGAATTACGAAGTATGAGTTAGGCCTCAAATCGTCCTACCATCCGAGCACAACTCGATCGTGACTGGGCCGTCGTTGATGATCTCGACACTCATGTTGGCGCGGAATATACCGGTCGCCACTTTGTCCGGCCCGAGAATACGGCGGAGTTGGTTGACATAGACCTCGTAAAGGCGTTCGGCTTCGGCAGGAGCGGCAGCATTGATAAAGCTGGGACGGTTTCCCTTGCGGGTATCAGCGTAAAGTGTGAACTGCGAAACGACCAAAACGGTTCCATCTACATCAGACAATGCAAGATTCATCCTATCCTCGGCATCGGTAAAAATGCGAAGTCCTGCGGTCTTTTCTGCCAGGAAGATGGCATCAGTATCAGTATCCTGTAACCGGACGCCCAAAAGAATGGCATAGCCTTTCCCGATGGCCCCGGTTTCCTTCCCCTCCACCGTCACCCTTGCCCGGCTCACTCTCTGGATCAAAGCCTTCATATCGTTAAATCGCCTGATTTACCGTAGGGCCGTCGCAAGCGACGGCCCTACATTCCAACTAATCAGCCCTCTCTTATATCGGCGGCCACATCTTTTCGTAAGGCGGCTTTGACCTTGTCGTGGAAAGCGTTGGCTACTTCATCGGTCAGGGTCTTGTCCATGGAGCGATAGGTCAGCGAATAGGCCAGACTCTTCCGTCCTTTCCCCAGGTTCTCACCGCGATAGACATCGAAAAGCTGGATGTCGACTAACTCCGGCGGGGCGGCCGTCCAGATAGATTTCAGTATCGCCTCATGCGAGATACCATCTTCCACCACCATGGCCACATCACGATCGACGCCGGGGAATGAACCGATTCCATGAGATACCGGAACCCGCAGCACATCCTTGAGCAGCGGCGCCACCTCAAGCTCAAGCACTGCGACAGGATCCGCCATACGCCACTCATTGCGCAAGCGTTCACTGACCAGGCCCATCACACCGACATTGACTCCCGCCAGCCACACCGAGACCGCACGGCCTTCTTCAAAGCAAGGACTCGATAAGGGCTTCAATTCGATATCCAGACGGCACAGCCCGCCACGGGCGACTGCCGCCACATGTTGCGCCCGGCCAAGTGACTCGAGAATCCCCTTGATCCACTGGAACATCTCCTCATCCTTCACCGGCTGCGACTTCAGAATCCCTGCCCGACCGACCGGCCCCATCAGCCCGATGCAAATGCGGTCCGACTCGGCATTCTTGCCATCGGCATCCTTAAAGAACACGCGGCCCATTTCAAATAATGACGCTTCCCGAGCCTGGCGTGCCCGGTTTTTACCCAGTGTCTCGATCATCTGCGGGATGAACGAATCCCTCAGAATCGTATGATCTGCACTGATCGGGTTCGGCAATACAACCCGCTTCGCCGCGTCCCCATAGTCCACCAGATCCAGCAACTTCTCAGACAGGAAGCTGTAGTTCATGGTTTCGGCAAGCCCCAACCCGACCAGATTCTCACGCAGTGCTAAAACCGCACGGGTCGGTTTGTCGTCGACTCCCGGCACAATCTTCGCCACTGGTGAAGGTGAGGGAATTTTATCCAGCCCATTGATACGGGCGACTTCCTCAATGAGATCCGCCTCCTGCAACACATCCACCCTGAAAGCGGGTACATCAACCACACAACGGACCGCGTCGTTCGACACGATACCAAACCCAAGAGAGGTGAAAATCGACATCACTTTCTCATTGGTGATCTCAATTCCAAGCAAGTCCCGGACACGAGCAAACCGGAGCGTCACCTGTCCATGCGCCGTCTTGGTCGGGTATACATCTATTACCCCCTTGGCTGCCACCCCACCGGCCAGTTCACACATCAACTGAACTGCCCGGCGACTGACCCACTCCACGTTTTCGACATCCACGCCGCGTTCAAAGCGGTAGGATGACTCGGACGAGAGCCCCATTTTCTTGGAGGTCTTGCGAACATCAGACGGCTTGAAATAGGCGCTCTCCAGCAACACCGTTTTGGTAACGTCGCGAATCTCACTCCCCGCCCCGCCCATCACGCCGGCTACTGCCACAGGACGCCGCACATCGGCAATCAACAGCATCTCAGAAGTAAGCTCACGGGCCGCCCCATCAAGAGTGCTCATAGCCTCATCAACCCTGGCGCGCCGCACCACAATCTTATGGCCTTCCAATAATTCGTAATCAAAGGCATGCAGAGGCTGACCGGACTCCAACATGACATAGTTGGTGATATCAACGACATTGTTAATGGGGCGAATCCCCGCCGCGGACAACCGACTCTGAAGCCATTGCGGACTTGGCGCGATCGTGATCCCCTGCACCACCCGACCGGTGTAACGTGGACATCCTACGGCATCCTCGATCGTCACACTAGCTAAACTCTCGACAGACGTGCCGGACTCCTTCATCACCGGAGCGGGAATCTTCAAGGGCTTTCCCAACAAGGTTGCTACCTCACGAGCCATCCCGATCATGCTGAGGCAATCGGGGCGGTTGGGCGTCACTTCGAGTTCCAATACCGTCTCGGGCGGACCCACGATCTCGGAGAAAGGCGTCCCCGTTATGACATCGGCAGGCAGGATCATCAAGCCGTTGTGATCCTCAGAAAGGCCCAATTCGTCAGCGGCGCAAAGCATACCGAACGATTCGATGCCACGCACCTTGGCCTTTTTGATCTTTAAACCATTCGGCAAGGTAGTCCCGATCGTTGCCAGTGGCACCTTGATCCCGGCGGCCACATTAGGTGCCCCACAGACCACCGTCAGCGTGCTCGTTCCGTCATTCACTTGACAGACGGTCAGGCGGTCGGCATTCGGATGCCGCTCAACACTGAGCACCTCGCCCACTATCAGGCCCGTAAAATCACCACCAATGGTCTTGATCCCCTCGACTTCGGTTCCGGAGAACGTCAGCAGGGAGGCCAGTTCCTTGGGGGTCAGTTCAAAATCCACATATTCTTTTAACCAGCTCAATGGAAGTTTCATGGTCGTATTCCTCAGGAAAATTGGGACAAGAATCGCACATCGTTATCATACAGCAGTCGGATATCCTCGATACCGAACTTGATCATGGCAATGCGTTCAACGCCCATGCCGAAGGCATAACCTGTAACCGACTCGGGGTCATAGCCCACGATGTTAAAGACTTTGGGGTTGACCATGCCAGCACCGGAGATTTCTATCCAGCCACTATTTTTACAGACCCGGCAGCCCTGGCCGCCACAGACATGACAGGAAAAATCATATTCCACACTGGGCTCGGTAAAGGGGAAGAAATGAGGACGGAACCGCACTTTGACATTCGGCCCCATCATCTGGTTGGCAAAGAAGGTGATATCCCCCTTCAGATCCGCCATCGAGACTTTACGATCCACATACAGGCCTTCGATCTGATGGAAGTTCGCGCTATGAGTGGCGTCGGTGGTATCACGCCGGTAACAGCGACCAGGCGCAATAATGCGAATCGGAGGCTTGCAACTTTCCATCACGCGAATCTGAACCGGCGAGGTCTGTGTCCGCAGCAAGGTCTTCTTATCCAGCCAGAATGTATCCTGCGTGTCGCGGGACGGGTGGTCAGCAGGCGTGTTCAGGGCATCAAAGTTATGGTATTCGGTCTCCATATCGGGCCCATCCGCCACTGTGAACCCGAGCATACTGAAAATCCGGATGGCTTCCTCGATCACCTGAGTAACGGGATGGCGAGAGCCAAGGGTTTTCCAGGCGCCGGGTAAGGTGACATCAAATTGTTTCTGGTCGGCCGCTTTTGAGGCCGCACCGAGGGCGGCCTTCACTTCATCCAGTGCCAGCCCCAATTCCTGCTTAAGTTCATTGGCGCGACGCCCTACTTCCGGTCGATCATCAGGTGCGACGGTCTTGAGTCCCTCCATAATTGCAGGCAGCAAGCCCTTCCGTCCCAGGTATTTAATCCGGACAGCATCAATTTCATTCAAGGAGGCAGCCGCCTTGACTTCCGCCAGACTCTGCTCCTTCAGCGCAACAATATCCTGTGCATTCATAAATAGCCCCGTTTTCCAAAACTCCCATCCAACGCCATAAAGGCCAAGTAAACTACAGAAACACTGATTGGGTGTCGAGAATGTCTTCGTATGTGTTTTCAGGGGTTGGAATAAAGGCCTTTTGAGTAACTTCCTAAAATTTGTTATTCGCCCGGCGTCAAAGACAGGTTACTTTGGACTCTCAACTTTTCCGGACTTTGCTATAGTTTCCCCCCGCATGAATCTATTGAGACAACTTCACGAACATCTTCAAAAGAAACGAGCCTACTCGGGTGCCTTAAATGCCCTGCGTTTTCTTGGGCCCGGCATGCTGGTGACTGTCGGGTTCATTGACCCGGGGAACTGGGCAACCAATGTCGCAGCGGGTGCCCAGTTCGGATATACCTTACTTTGGGTGATCACCATCAGCACAGCGATGCTGATACTGCTCCAGCATAATGCGGCCCATCTCGGAATTGTCACGGGCTCCTGCCTCGCGGAGTCGGCTACCCAGCATCTGCCTGGCTGGCTTTCACGCCCGCTACTGGGTTCGGCCGTCATTGCCGCCATAGCCACTGCATTTGCAGAAATTCTGGGCGGTGCGATTGCGCTTCAGATGCTGTTCCAGCTTCCACTGAGAATTGGAGCCGCCCTGACCACTGTTGTTTCGCTCGGTCTCCTCCTCTGGAACTCCTACCGGCGGTTGGAGAAACTCATTATCGGCTTTGTCTCCCTGATAGGTCTCGCGTTTATCGCTGAAATGTTCCTGATAGACACAAACTGGGTCACGGCCGCCAAAGGCTGGGTAACCCCCGCGCTCCCCACCGGCTCGATCTTGATTGTCATGGGCGTACTTGGGGCGGTCGTTATGCCTCACAACCTGTTTCTTCACTCCGAAGTCATTCAGAGCCGGCAATGGAATATCCAAGGGGAAAGCGCCATTGCCAATCATCTGAAGTATGAGTGGCTCGACACCCTGTTTTCCATGATTATCGGGTGGATGATCAATAGTGCGATGATTCTGCTGGCCGCTGCCACCTTCTTTAGAGCGGGCGTCCCTGTCACATCATTGGAACAGGCTCAAGATATGTTGCGGCCGATTCTGGGTGGAAATGGCCCCTTGGCCGCCACGCTCTTCGCCGTTGCGCTCCTCTGTGCAGGCTTGACCGCCAGTGTAACCGCAGGGATGGCCGGTAGCTCCATCTATGCGGGAATGTTCAACAAGCATTACGATATCCATACCCGGACATCAAAACTCGGGGTGGCCATCACATTAGGCGCTGCCTTTTTAGCTATCCTGTTTGTCACGAACAGTTTCAAAGCATTGATTCTTTCTCAAGTCCTGCTAAGCATCCAACTGCCGTTCACCATTATGCTGCAGGTCTACCTGACCTCATCTCCAAAGGTCATGGGCACTCACGCCAATACTCCGCGCGGCAAGATCCTGCTCTGGGCCATCGCCATTATCGTCATTGTGCTCAATCTGATTCTGCTCCGCAATACCTTCATGCCGTAAGGTTAAAACTGCGTTCGACCGCCTTGATGGCATCAATCGCCGAGCTCGTTATCCCCCCCGCGTAGCCAGCCCCTTCACCTATCGGGAAAAGGTTTTTAACATTCACTGACTCACGCGTTTCGCCTCGGACGATTCTCACAGGCGAGGACGTTCTTGTTTCCGAGGCTAGCAGGATCGCATGTTCTGAAACAAATAAGGGATACTCTTCCTTCCACGCGGCAAAGGCATTCATAAGTTCATCGCATATGAATTGTGGAAAGATTCCATTTAGAACAACAGAGGCAGTTCCCATCTTAAAGGAATTCGGATTTAATCCGGAAGAGGCTCGGCCACTTAAAAAATCCACGAGATTCTGAGCAGGCGCCTTCCAGCCTCCCCCAGCTACTTCAAAGGCCTTTCTCTCAATCGCCTTCTGGAAATCAATGCCTGCCAATGGATCTGACGATTGATAATCCGCAGTATGGCAACTCACAACAAGCGCCGAATTTGAGAACGCAGACGTCCGCGCGGAGTAACTCATGCCGTTAAGAACCATTAACCCGTTCTCTGACGATGCATTCACAATCTCCCCGCCCGGACACATACAGAAGGTATATACGCCTCTTCCGGTCCTTTTATTGGTATTGTTGAAAGAATACGTTGCCGCTCCCACGCAGGACGGATCCTGCCCTTTTCCTCCATATCGTATATGATTGATCAACTCAACAGGATGTTCAATCCGCACGCCGATAGAAATGGGTTTCTGCTCCAGAGCCACGCCTCTCTTTTGGAGTAACTCAAAAGTGTCGCGCGCAGAATGTCCCACCGCCAGATAGACTTTTGACGCACGATATTCCTTCTCCCCATTGATCACGACACCGGAGACTTCGCCGTCAGAAACAAGCAGATCGGTCATTCTTGAGGAATAATGAATCTCCCCGCCCCGATCGAGAACAGAGGCCCTGATTTTGCGGACAATTCCACACAATACGTCAGTTCCCAGATGTGGCTTGCGGACATGCCCGATTTCCTCCGGAGCACCGAACTTGATAAACGTATCCAAGACCTTGTTGGCATGGACTGAATTGTTGATCCTCGAAAACAGTTTTCCATCCGAGTAGGAACCGGCGCCACCTTCACCAAACTGGATATTGGATTCAGGATCCAATGTCCTTTCCCTGATAAATCGTTGAACATCAATATCCCGCTCTTCGATCTTCTTGCCCCTCTCGAAGATGAGCGGCTTGATCCCATGATCAAGAAGCTCGAGGGCCGCAAACATGCCTGCGGGGCCAAACCCTATTATGATAACATCCAATGCAGACCTCGTTCTCATGATGATAAATCCTTGCGGGATACTAGGCATGCCCCATTCACAAAGTCACGGCGATTGTTCTTGAATCCCGAAGCGGAAACAATCACCGTGAATACATTGCCTTGTCCATAAAACCTATTGGAATGCCCACTATTGAAATTTCGTAAAATATACCTCGAAATCACAAACGCCTGTAACCTTGTATGTGAATTCTGTCCCGGCACCACGCGACCAATCGAACACATCGACCTAGGCCGTGCGGAGCGGTATATCGCTACACTGGCGCCACTTTCAGGGATCCTGCACCTCCACATCATGGGGGAACCGCTCCATCACCCTGAATTCAGTTCTATTCTAACCCTTTGCGCTGCACACGGAGCCAAAGTGAACCTTGTGACCAACGGCACACTCCTTTCCCATCACACGGCACTCCTTCTCAATTCTCCCGCCATACAACAAATCAGTATCTCGCTCCATAGTCTTGAAGCAAATGCCGGCCAGAACGTCGAGCCCTATACCTCCCGAATCATCGAGTTCATTTTCGCTCAAAAAATACACCCGAACATCAGCCTACGCCTCTGGAACCGCGAACATAGCCTGAATTCCCCAGCAACCCAGTTCTTTTTAACCGCGCTCTGCACCTCAGGGCATTTCAATGGAACACCCGACCAAATGATCCGAACGCTACAGGCCAAAGGGGCACTACGAATCAGCGACTACCTTTTCATTAATACCGCAGAACGATTTGAATGGCCGAACCTCGAGGCGCCTGATCTTGGGGAATCCGGCCGATGCCCGGGCTTAAACGATCAGTTGGCGGTGCTCGTTGATGGCACCGTGGTCCCCTGCTGCCTCGACCGGAATGGCGTTACGGCCCTGGGCAATTTGGAAGAACAAACACTCGCAGAGATACTTGCCGCTCCAAGGGCCCAAACGATGAGGGATGGTTTTGGGCGGGGTCACATCACAGAACCGCTCTGCCGCCGATGTACTTATCGGCTGCGGTTTGATAAGAAGTGACGCTATATTTTGACGCCCTGTCCACGCGGCTCAGACAAGCTTCGCCCTCCAGTAGAATGATCTTTATCTTCTAGATATTTTTTTTGGAGTCTGAGCCGCGTGATGATGGTGTGCCATAAGGGTTCTTAAATCGTCATCCGGCTATTAGGGCGTTGTGGCCCAAATATATTTTGCCTGCCATGAGAAGTTTGATATAACTAAGCGTTTATGGAACAACGAAATTCGTTCACATTTGAGTTGTCTGAAATCCAGCAGGCGGCCCTGATTATGCTCCTCGAAGGGGGGAACTATAAGCGGGCAACCGTGCCCTATTCCACTATTGCCGTTGACGGCGATCATTGCAGGATTGTTCTCTATACCTCAGGCAAAGTCTGTGTACAGGGCAAGGGAGCGCAGGATTTCGTCACCTTTACTCTCGAACCGCTGGTTCTGATGTCCGCCCAAGTTGGCTATGAAGACGTGCTTAACCCCGAGGCCCTGGCCCCACATATCGGTGTAGATGAAAGCGGAAAAGGCGATTTTTTCGGCCCCATGGTCATTGCCAGCGCCTACACTGATCAACCGATCATTGAAAAGATGCGTGAACTGGGGGTCAAAGACAGCAAGAAAATCTCCACCGACAAGCGTATTCTTGAACTCGCCCGCGAAATCCGGAAACTTCTGGGGGATCGCTTTACGCTGATCCATATCGGCCCGGGCAAATACAATCAACTGTACGCCAAAATGCGGAGCGTCAACGCCATGCTAGCCTGGGGACATGCCCGCGCCATCGAAAACATGCTGGAAAAAATCCCCACTTGTCCGCGCGCGATCTCAGATCAGTTCGGCAGCAAAGAGCAGGTAAAGCGCGCTTTGATGAATAAGGGCAAAAAAATTGAACTGGTCCAAATGCACCGCGCTGAAGCGGATCTGGCCGTGGCCGCCGCCTCTATCTTGGCACGGGAAGCTTTTGTCCTTGGAATTCAACGACTGGGCGAACAGTACGGCGTCAAACTTCCCAAAGGAGCCTCCGAGATGGTTCAAATGGCCGCCGTGGAACTGATCAAAAAGCATTCCCCGAAGGTTTTACTAGATACGGCCAAATGCCATTTCAAAACCACCGAGTCCGTTCTGGCACGTGTTCACGAGACCCGCGCCGTGCTGGGCCCGGATGGCGCAGTTCAATCAAAGCCTTATAGCCGATTTCCGAAGAAGTCAGGCGCCAAAAGCCAGGAGTCAGAATGACGAAACCCGCCTCCAAACCTGATTTTCCCCTCCTTTATGTTGCCCGTCTGGAAACCTCCAGCCGGCTTGCAGAGCTCTACGATGACTATTCTGTCGAAGGGGGCGATGATCAATGCACGGCCTGGTTTGACGCTGACCGCGATCTGGCCATCATTGAGTATTTTTGTGCCACCAAGGCAGAGGCTGAACATCGCCTCGCGGCGATGGCGGCCGTTCTGGCCCCCCACCAGGGACAGGATGCCCTGAAAAGTGTCATCCGCGAACTTCCCGTTGAAGATTGGGCTGAAGCCTGGAAGAAATTTTTCCACACCGAAAAAGTTTCAGACCGGATCTGGATCAAGCCATCATGGGAAACCTGTCCCGCACACCCCGACGACATCGTGGTTGAAATTGATCCCGGCATGAGCTTTGGTACCGGACAACATGGCACCACTCGTGGTTGCTTGGAAATGATTGACCAGCTGGCCGTAACACACTCCGGTGCTACCTTCGCCGACCTGGGCTGCGGTTCGGGAATCCTCACCATTGCTGCCGCCAAATTGGGGTATTCCCGGCTGATCGCACTGGACAATGATCCCCTTGCCGTTCGAATCGCACGTGAGAATGCAGAACTGAATGGCGTGGCCGACCAAATCAGGTTCATGACGGGGGATGTCTCGGAAGCGGGACTTGAAGGTGCTTGCGACATTGTCGTCGCCAATATTCTGGCCACGGTGTTGATTGCCAACGCACAAGTGCTCGTAACCTTTATGGCCCCCATCCCCCAAGCTTGCATCATTCTGTCCGGTATTCTCAATCCCCAGGCTGCCGATGTCCAAGCCGCCTTTGAGGCACAATACCTGAGTGTCGTCGAGAGCATTCAACGTGGCGAATGGACCACCCTCTGTATGAAAAAACGGGATACAGTCCATCTCATATGACCCGAGCTCCCATCACACACAAAATCCTGATCAACTGGGCGGGCCAACGCGTCTTCCAGGATGCCAAGGCTTTGGTTGAGCGGGGCCTGGTTCAGGATGTAGCTTATGAAGAACCCTTCGTCACCGGCACCGTTCTCTGGAGCAACCGGCCTCTAAAAACCTCGGTACGTATCCTGCAAGATGGGTCTGCCCAGAATCACTGCCCTTGTCGGGATAGCAAGGAGCGGGGCATCATCTGTGCCCATGTGGTCGCCTTATGTCTGGAATTGATCCGCCGCGCCAATAATCCGGAGATGGAGGCGAAGCGGCAGGAAGAACTCCGCCGTGCCGAGCGTATCGCCAAATTTAATGAAGCAGCCTATGTCAAGCGCACCCGCAATGGCACCCCCGGAAGTACGGACGCACATATCCGGCTAACCCTCAAGAGTGGCTGGCGTCGTGAAGTTTTGAATCATCGGATCCCGATCCGCTGTGATGCCCTGATCAAGGATCAGGTCATTCCTCTCAGCAATGTCCCCCCGACCACGAGTCTGGGTCTTAATCAAAAGGATGAATCCGTCCTTTTCGTACTGGAAGATATCTGCGAGGGACCCGCCCAAAGCGAGATCGATCTCAAACCGCAGGACTTCGTCTCCTTATTGCAATTATTGCAAGGGCTTCAGATTGAGGAAGAACAGAACCCCCTGCCCATAACCGTCACCGCCACGAAACTCACCTCATTCCTGCATCTTGATCTCGACCGCGATAATGGGGAACTGATCTTGATGATTCACACTGAGATCCCGTTCCGCCAAGCCACCGAAATCCCGCTGTACGTGGTAGCCGGTCGGCATGGCTGGGTATTCGGGGCCAATCATTTCTGGCCTTTAGAACAGATTTTACCAGACCCGATCCGCTCCATTTACGTTGAACCCGTCATCATTCCCCGAACCTCTGTCCCCCGCTTCATGCAGGCAGAACTGCCGATGCTGGCAGGATTCATGAGGGTGGAAAGCGATCTGTCCCTGGAACTATTCCCCATCGAGCCAGCCCAACCCAAATTCAGATTCGTCATCAAGGGAAGTCCGGCCTCACTCGCCGGAACCCTATATGCCGAATACAACGGTTTCAAAATGGTGACCGTCAAAAAAGATCCCCAGGGACATTTTGCCATTCCGGACCCGAATGACTTTCTCCGCTACCTGGTCCGGAATCTTGACGCCGAGAAAAGGGCCACCGAATTTCTGGCCCAATACGGGTTCAAAGGGGAAACCGGTGACACTTTTACACCCGTGGTGGGATGTCGGGAAGTATTGAACTTCCTCGGCAGTCATGTCCCCGCCCTGCGGCGTAAAGGCTGGAAGGTCGAACTGGAAGGCCGGGTCGACGGTTTCATGGAAAAGGCCGAATTTGCCACTCCGGTTGTTCATATTAATTACAAGGATGAGGAGTCAGGCTGGTTTGAGGTCGGCTTTGACTTTGAAGATGGCACCGGCAACCGCCTCACCTCCGCCGAAATCCAACGTGCCCTGCGTAAAGGGGACTCGTTCATCGACCACAACGGCCGGACCATCATGCTGGACGCCGAGGCGATTGAGGGCATGATCGAAGTCTTCCGGGATTGTTCCAGCGGCGAGAGCACCCAACCCGGTGTGTTCCGCATGCCGTCCGTTTACGCCTCGTATGTTAAAAACTCCCTTGATGCCCTTGACGGCGTGGACGTCGAAGCCCCGCTGGCATGGCGCAATCAGGCGCAGAGACAGTCGGATGGTCTCGCTATTGAACCGGCCACGATTCCACCCGCCCTCGATGCCATTCTCCGCCCCTACCAGAAGGAAGGGGTCAGTTGGCTGCGCTTCCTGGAGACCAACACGTTTGGCGGAATTCTGGCCGACGAAATGGGACTGGGGAAAACGCTTCAAACCTTGGTCTGGTTACAGATGGAACGCTTTCATCCCGCCGTCCGCGGAAAACCATGCCTGATTGTCTGCCCTACCAGTCTTGTGGGAAACTGGGCCGAAGAAGCTCAGCGCTTCGTGCCGTCACTGAAGGTCCTCACGCTCTCTGGAATTGATCGGCATGCCAAGTGGGCAGAGTTGCCGCAAGCCCATCTGGTGGTGACCTCCTACGCCCTGCTCCGACGCGATGCAGAGCATTATCGGGAACATGACTTTGGCGTTCTGGTGCTGGACGAAGCCCAGCATATTAAAAACCGATCCACCCAAAATGCCATTGTCGCGAAGGAGATGAAGGCCTTTCATAAAGTGGTGCTCACCGGTACACCCATTGAAAACAGCGTGTCAGACCTGTGGTCGATTATGGACTTCCTGATGCCGCATTATCTGGGCAGTCATGACAGTTTCCGGCACAACTGCGAACTGCCGATTGCCGGTGGTGGGCCGGAAGGCGAAGCGGCACAAGCCCGACTCCGCCGCAAGCTCCAGCCTTTTCTGATGCGCCGCCTGAAGGTCGACGTGGCAAAAGATCTGCCGCCACGCATCGAACGCATTGCGGCCTGCACCCTCAGCGCCGACCAGAAGGCCGTGTACAAACAGCTGATCGACAGTTCGCGTAACAAACTTACCGATCTGGTTGCCAAACAGGGCTTCCAGAAATCACGCATGGAAGTGCTCAAGACCCTGTTGCGCCTGCGTCAGGTTTGCTGCCACCTTGATCTCCTCAAGATGGAAGGGCTAAAAGTCGAGGCGCCATCAGCCAAAATGGAGCTCTTCTTCGAACTCCTGGACGAGGCTTTGGACGGCGGACACCGCGTCCTGGTATTCAGTCAGTTCGTCTCCATGCTCACCATCCTGCGCGCTCAGATGGATCACAAACAAATCCCCTATTGTTACTTGGATGGCGCCACCAAGGATCGTATGAGCGTGGTCCACAAATTCAATACCGATCGCAAGATTCCAGTATTCCTGATCAGTTTGAAAGCCGGTGGCGTCGGATTGAACCTGACGGGTGCCGACATGGTCATCCATTTCGACCCCTGGTGGAATCCCGCCGTGGAGAATCAGGCCACCGATCGAGCCCATCGTATCGGCCAGAAACGAACCGTTTACAGCGTCAAACTCATTACCAAGGGTACCGTTGAAGAAAAAGTGCTCGAGTTACAGCGCCGCAAAAAGGCCATTATCGACGCCACCCTGACCACCGGCGAGAATGCCTTCACGGCCATGACCTGGACGGATATCCAGGACTTGCTGACCTTGTAACCCCTTCTCATCATTCTCGTAATCCGAATCGTAATCGTAATCCTAATCCTAAATCACAGGGAACTCATGAACGCATCAGCAGGACCGTATCTCGTCTGGTTTGACACCGAATATTCGACCTTAGAGCTTGAACAGGCCCACCTGCTGCAGGTTGCCATGGTTATTACCGACATGCAGGGGCGTAGGATAGCCCCCGCGGAAAAGGATCTGGTGACACCTGTTCGACTTCCTCTAACGGCATCCGTCAGTGACTTTGTGGCGAAAGAGTGTCCGGATATCGTCACTCAGGCCCGTTCAGAAAACGCCCCCACCGTGTCGGATGTGGACCACCTTCTAGCCTCTACCATTGACGCTCTGGTGGGGCCGATGGTGGCAAAAATCAAAGACCGTCCTATACTGGCGGGGAATACCATCCATGCCGACTGGTGGTTTGCCCAGCGATATCTGCCACAATTCCTGACGCGACTCCATTACAGAATGCTGGACGTCAGCTCTCTGAAAATCCTCTGGTTGGATGCCAAGCTCGGACCGGAGTTCGAGAAGGAAAATATTACCCTGATGCAGGACTATCTCTCCGGCTGGATCCTGCCCAAACAGGCAAAACGGCATGATGCACTCTATGACGTGATGTGCTCCATTGCCGAATTGAATTTCTACCGGCGCCATTTCATTAAAACGGTATAACTACCTTTATGAATATCATCACGGAACTTAAAACCATCAAACGGTTGGGAAAACTCCGGCAGGCGGAGAATGATGATTTTCGAATGTATGTGAGGGAGTTACCCTACTCCATCAAGGCCATCGATCAGGCCGTTGAGCAGGCCTACAGCGCGATCACGCGAAAAGTAGATTGTACCGACTGCGCCAACTGCTGTCGCAAGCTCAATCCTACGCTGACCCTTGCCGATGCCAAACGGCTGGCCCGCCACCTCGGGATGACCTTGAAATCATTTACCGCCCGATATCTCCAGAAAATAAAGCAGGACAAAAAAGACGTTTTGATTTTTCAAAAACGCCCCTGCCCCTTCTTGAAACAGAAACATTGCACAGTCTATGAAGTTCGCCCACGTGATTGCCGGTCCTACCCCCATTTACACCGGCGCGGCTTCGTTTTCAGGGTCCGCCAATCCGTCGAAAATTACGATTGCTGTCCGATTGTTTTCAACACCTACGAAACCCTTAAAAACAAGCTCGCCCGCCGCCTCCGTCCCGCAGCCCAGTAAAACGATCAGGACTTGGAATCAGGTATCTTTGGGGGACCACACCATTTTCGTTTCGACATCGTTTGAGGTGATCAGGCGCAAATACAGAGCTTCGACACGCTCCCGAGCCCAGGGAGTCCGACGGAGAAACTTCAAACTGGAGCTGACGCTGGGATTCATGGTGAAACAACGAACAGGGATCATTCTCCCCAACTCGTCCCATCCATAGTGCGCCAGTAAATCATCCAGGATCTTAGTAAGCTTAATGCCGTGAAGAGGATCTCGAGGGTGCTGCGTGTTCATGAATTGGTTATTCGTTATTGGTTATTAAGGTAATGGAGTGTAGATTTTCGAGCATGCGAATTCAAGTACAACAAGTGAGTGTCCCCCTCAGTTATGACAATGCAGTCATATTGCAACGAGTCAGTCGGAAAGTTGGCTGCCAGCCATCCGACCTCTCAAATCTTCAAGTTCTACGCCGTTCACTGGATGCCCGACCACGTAATCCCGAGCCCGTTTTCGTCCTGTCGATAGCCGTCGATCTCGGTTTAGCCGCCCTCCCCAAGGAGGCACACCTGCCGAGTATTGAGATTTGCGAGAGCATTCCACTGGTGGAGGCCGCGCCTATGTCATGCAGTCGGGCAAAGCATAAGCCACGCCCCATCGTGGTTGGAGCTGGTCCCGCCGGACTGATGGCAGCGTACAAACTAGCTATGGCCGGAGCCCGCCCCCTATTAATCGAACGGGGCGAGGCCGCCCCTGCAAGGGGCACCAAAGTGGCCCAGTTCTGGAACGATGGTACCCTTGACCCGGAAAGTAATGTCCTTTACGGCGAAGGGGGAGCCGGCCTTTTCTCGGACGGCAAACTCACCGCACGCAGCAAAGAGCGGGGCCGAATCCGCGAGTTTATGGAATTGCTCCATGCATGCGGCGCAAGTGATACCGTACTGATTGATGCTGAGCCACATGTCGGCAGTGACGTGCTGCTGGATATTGTTCCCCGCCTGCGCCAGCGCATAATCGAGGCAGGCGGTGAGGTAAGGTTCGGAGCGCGTTTGGAAAAATTAATCATTAAGGATAGGGCACTTCAAGCCGTCGTGATTCATGGCCAGGAAATTGCCTGCGATTATTGCTTCCTCGCTGTTGGCCATAGTGCCCATGATGTGTATGTCATGCTGGCTGCGGCCGGGGTAGAACTCACCCCCAAACCCTTCGCCGTCGGCGTCCGGCTTGAGCTGCCCCAAACCACGATAAATAAGGCTCAATATGGCCGTTTTGCAGGAAGCCCCTTACTTGGCGCAGCCAGTTTCCGATTGACGCGACGTGAGGAAAAGGGAATCCGATCCTGCTACAGTTTCTGTATGTGTCCGGGTGGAAAAGTGATCAGTTGTGCCTCGGAACCCCGACTGCTGACCACCAATGGCATGAGCTATTCCAAACGCTCATTGCCACTGGGGAACGCCGCCTTTCTCGTCCCGGTCGGGCCCACTGATTACCCCGCTCACGCCAATCCCGCCCTGGCGGGCCTGGAGTTCCAACGACAACTGGAGCAGGCGGCCTTCGCTGCGGCCGGTGGGGCCTATATTGTCCCCGCTACCCGACTTGTAGATTTTCTGGCAAAACAAGCCCCTGCTTCTTTGCCGGATGGCCGATCCTGTCCGCGGGCTGTCCCAGTCGAATTCCGAAGTATTCTACCACCATTTGTCACCCGCACATTAGAAGTCGCCATTCCCCTCATGCTGAAGGAACTGAACGGAAGCAAACTGGAGGAAGTGATTCTTTATGCACCCGAGACTCGCAGTTCAAGTCCCCTCTGGATCACACGAAATCCTGAGGGAGAGTCCACCAACACCCGTGGCTTATACCCTATTGGGGAAGGGGCAGGCTATGCTGGTGGAATCGTCAGTTCTGCACTGGATGGGATGAGGGCAGCCGAAAAAAACAGTTAGCGCGAGGCAGTGGACAGCAACTGCTCACGGCTAATTAGCGACTGCTCACTATTTGCCCCAGTAACGTTCTCGCTGCTTCCTCAGGATCCGGTGCAGCGGTCACGGCGGTCACAAGTGCAATGGTACGGGCGCCCGCTGCGATGAGACCGGGGAAATGGCTTTTCTTGATGCCCCCCATCACCGTGAAGGGGATCCGTGCCACCGTTGCGATAGTACGAAGTCCCTCAAGCCCCAGATACTCACCTTTCCACACCTTGGTCCCAGTCGGATAAATCGGCCCGATATTGATATAGGAAGCCCCTTCATTCTGGGCACGCACTGCCTCCTCAACGTTATGGGTGGAGGACCCAATAATCATTTCAGGTGCCAGGCGTCGGGCTGCAGGAATAGGAAAATCATCCTGTCCCAGATGAACACCATCCGCCCCCACGGCCAAGGCCACATCCACCCGATCATTGATGATCAGGAGACATCCCGCCGACGAAGTCATGGCCCGGATTTGTTCCGCCAACTTGACATAGTCGCAGAGCGGCATACTTTTTTCCCGGAGTTGAATCAACTTCACACCGCCCGCCAGTGCGGCCCTCACGATCTCAACCGTGGTTCGTTCTGCCGAAAGTGCCTGCGATGTAACCAGATAAAGACCTGCCGCCTGAAAACGCTGCATACGCTCTGAGTGTAGTCCGCTCATGTGTCATCCTTATGTAAGCTATACACACTATCCCAATTCTTGAAAACTGGCTCCAGGCCCTTGTCTCGTAAAGCGGTAAAGAAGGTTTCGATATCCCGGTTATCATTGATTTGGAACTGGCCATCCGGAGAAGAGGTGGGCGCGCGATACCCCCCCACGGTCGTCCGACTAGCTATACTCATTTTTGACACCCCCACCCCGGCGATGCCATCACGGAACTTGGCGTTTTCGCGAGTTGACACCACCAACGGGATATCCGGCATACAAATCCTGAAGGCAAAAATGATCCGGGCCAGCAAACGCTCATCCACTAGAAACGGAGGCTGAAATCCACCTTCCTGGGGACAAACCCTCGGGAATGAAATCGTCACCCCCGATTGCCAGAATTTTCGGCGCAAGGCACGGGCATGCCGATACAGTGCAAGGGTATCAAACATCGGATCGCTAATCCCCAGTAACGCACCCAATCCCACATAGCGCATTCCCGCCTCCAACACACGGGAGGGAGCGTCCAGACGATTGGCGTAATCCCGCTTAGGGCCCCAGCGATGCAGTGCCTGATATTGAATGGGCTCATAGGTTTCCTGATAGAGCGTGACACCAACACAGCCCGCCGCAGCCAACTCCCGATACTCATCAGTCGTCATGGGAAAAGCTTCCACCGTAATAGCCGCAAAATGTTTAGCAGCCTCAGCCACGGCATCACGAAGATATTCAAAGTCAGCCTGGGGAGAACGCTCTCCTGTAAGCAACAGCACCTCCTCAAACCCCATTGCCTTAAGGGCCACAAATTCACTCAGCATCTCATCACGGCTCAGTCGGCTGCGCGGCTGGGAGCGGTCGGCGGCAAACCCGCAATAGGCACAGCCGCCGGGGCAATAATCAGAGAGATAAAGCGGCGCATAGATGGAGATAGTCCGGCCAAAATGATTCTCCGTCAGATGTTTGGCCCGCTGAGCCATTTCCTCCAGCAACCCGTCCGCCGCTGGCGAGATCAGGGCAGCAAATTCAGCCTCGGTCGGAGCGGAGGACGTCAACGCACGCCGCACATCCAGCTCCGAGGCCGCGCGAGCCTTAAGTAACCAGGGCGATGGCGCAAGTTCTGTCGGGAGTTCAGAGATCACGCATGATCCCCTGTCAGAAACGAGGTCAAAGGGCTGGTTGCCACGGCATGACCGCTTTGAGCCATAAGGCCAGCCAGCCGGGCCGCAGCCCCTGCCTTGACGGCCCATGAAAACGCAGAGGCCATACCCACAGGATCACCCGCAGCGGCAATAGCGCTGTTAACCAAAACGGCACTGCAGCCCATTTCCATGGAGGCCGCGGCTTCAGAGGGGGAGCGGATGCCGGCATCCACAATGACGGGAATCCCGCTATCGGCAATAATCAACTTAACCATTTCGGCGGTGGATAAACCATGGCCTGAACCGATAGCTGAACCCAGGGGCATAACGGCAGCGCACCCCACATCTTCCAGTCGCTTAGCCAGAACAGGATCCGCTGGCATATAGGGCAACACGATAAATCCTTCCTGGGCCAATTGCCGGGAGGCCTCATAGGTCTCGATCGGATCCGGCATGAGATGGTGTGGATTAGGATGAATTTCAACCTTCACAAAGCGACTCCCCGATAATTCACGCCCCAACATGGCCGCTCGAACCGCCTCAGCCGCATTCCGTGCCCCGGAGGTATTCGGAACCAACGTAATTCCAAGTTTTACCAACGGCCCCAATAAATCATCTGATGGCCGCTCCCGGTTAAACCGACGCAGGGCAACCGTTACCAATTGCGCCCCTGAAGCCTTAATCGCAGCCAACATCACCTCAATAGACGAAAATTTCCCCGTGCCCACCAGCAAGCGGGACTCAAACTCCTGCCCACCCAAAATTAATTTATCATTAGTTTTCATCACGATATTATCCCCCCCCCATGAAAGACAGCACCTCAAGACGATCCCCTTCCTTGAGTACCATGCCTGCTCGTTCAGTCCTAGGAATCACCTGATCGTTCACCATGAGAGCAACAGCCTCAGGATTGGCACCCAGTTGCTTTAAAAGGTCGTCAAGCGAAGCCATCCTGTTAAGTTCATGTGTATTGCCGTTTACAATTATTTTCATAAAAAAAGCGCCCCTTTTTGAGGCGCCTTCCAGTTATAATCCCTACGCTGGAATGACCCAGACAGGTTCAACGGGTATAATCTCAGCCCAACGAAAGGGCACCCCAAGATTTGGACATAATAGTACTCTACCCCCGCCCTCTGTCAAGCAAGCTGGCCGACCATTCTGTCGGAAAGATTCGAGTCGAAATCCAAAATCATAAGGATGGATCAGACTCTTCGGGAGCCTCCTTGACGAGAGGCGATTAATCGGGATAATATGTAACAATAATGATTAACAGTATAACATCACCAGTGAATCTGACCTATCGGCTTTCCAGCCTGACCCAATTGCTGGCACGGATGGAAACTCATACCCATGATGAATCCGAAAACGAAGCCCGTCGATTGGTCGCCTTGCTACGGGCCTCCAGTGAGTTCCGGGGCATGGATGACCTGTTGCAATCTGCACGGAATGCTGAACAGGCGACCTCCGCGGCATTCCCTGACAAACTGCAGGAACTGATTTCCGAAATCCAACATGCACTTGAGCGCACCCCCGATAATACAGGACTGGTGCTGATTGTGTCATCTGACAAAATCTACAGCTCGCTTCTTGTGGAAAGCTTAAAGGCACAGAATCATCAAGCGCTTATAGCAGAATCTCGACGCAAGGCCGACGAGTTGCTCTCCAGCGCCCCGGTGGCATTCTGTATCGTAGACGTTGTTCTGGCTGATCTGGACGGCAGAGCATTTATCAATGAACTACGGAACCATCCTGAGACAGCCGCCCTTCCTATTATCGCAATTACACCCAGCATTACAGGAACCCGCTACAATCACCCCTCGGCATTTTCCGTGCCGGGTGCAGATGGTGTTTTCTCTAAGTCCGCTGTCCTGGAAGATATTGCCAATTATCTAACGCTTCGGCTTAAACGAAATTATATGAAAGGCCTGCAATCACGCCGGGATCTGACAACGGGCCTTCCCAACCGCGCAGCCTGCCATGAAATTTTCAAACAGCTTCAACGATCGATTCAAAAGAACGATCCAATGGCATTTGTATTAGTAGGCATCCCTCATTTTGCGGCGCTAAGCAACCACTGCCCCCCCACGGCCTGTGATGAACTCCTGAGGGCAATGGGAGTTATTCTTTCGTCAGAGCTCCGGGCAACTGATGTCGTTGCAAGGTGGGATGTATCAAAATTCGCCATTCTGTTAACAGGCGAGGATCATTTCGGGGCAACCAAGGCGGTGGAGAAATTGCTTCCAGAACTATCCCATTTGACAATTAAAAATTCGACAGGACAACTGATTCCCATCGTCGTGTGTATCGGGATTACCATCCACGACTCAAACACCGCTATTGAAGACGCGGCTCTCCGAGCGGAAAGCCACCTCTATATGGCCTTTAGCGAGGCCGATTCCCATTCAGCCAGAAATCAAATCATCTCGGACGCCGCCCCAATCTCTCACCGGGAGGAACCCGTCGCGCTCTGCCTGACGAATCCGAACGTAGCGAATGTGATCAAACAGATTCTCGAACGGGAGACGTTTCGGGTGGAAACTTTTACAAACACCGAAAGCGTTTTTCAGCGCATGACCAGTACCCCCTTCAGCCTGCTCATTTTGGATGACGAGCTTCCGCAAGAAAGCGGCTTCCATCTTTTGCAACAACTGAATACACAAAAATACGCCAGTGCGCTAAGCACCATGATGATGGTTAGCAACAAAGAGAGTATTGAACGCGTCATGAAACTTGGTGCCAGCGATTATTTCCTCAAGCCCCCCGCCATGCCTGAATTTCTGAGTCAAATCAGGCGGATTATCAGCCATAATAGTTCGCTTCAATCTCCCCCAGGAATCACGATCATGGTTGTCGATCACGAGCTTCCCCAGTTATTACTGGCAGGAACAACCCTCCATCAAATGGGGACCTGCCAAATTCTGCTGGCGAAGAGTGCGGCTGATGCTCTGCACCGGCTTAAGAGCTCACATCCGGATTACCTGATTCTGGACACCCTCCTCCCTTTCATCAGCGTGCAAGAGTTTATAAATCAAATAGAAAATATGGACTGGCTGAAAAACACAAAGATCATACTGGCCGCGCAGCAACCGGCCACCCCTCCTCCTCTAGCCGAGAGGCAACCTATTCTTGGTGTCATCTCGCGCCCCTATATGCCCGCCATTTTACTTGAAGAGTTGCGCAAATGGATTCCGACTCTTCCCAAAACCAATAAAGGACGTAGTCCGGCAGACCCCCGTTTGCTGGAACTGGAGATTCAGAGAATTCTCGCGCTCAAACCCTAGGAACAAATTTCTTATTTTTCACCACTCTTCTTGCCTCTCACACTTAATCACCTATATATTCACCTCATGAAAACACTGACATCAAAGCGAATTCTGGTCACCGGTGGAGCTGGCTTTGTAGGTTCGCATCTATGTGAGAAGCTTATCGCGCAGGGACATGAGGTTATTTGTGTTGATAATTATTTTACCGGGACAAAAGCCAATATCGCGCATCTACTGGCTAATCCATTTTTTGAACTCATGCGACATGACGTCACGTTCCCCCTCTATGTCGAAGTGGATGAGATATACAATCTGGCCTGCCCCGCCTCTCCCATTCATTATCAATACGACCCCGTGCAAACCACCAAAACCAGCGTACATGGTGCCATTAATATGTTGGGGCTCGCGAAGCGCGTCCGCGCCAAAATTCTTCAGGCCTCTACCAGTGAGGTCTATGGTGATCCCCACGTCCACCCCCAACGCGAAGATTATTGGGGTCATGTCAATCCCATCGGAATTCGATCCTGCTATGATGAAGGGAAACGCTGTGCGGAAACCCTGTTCTTCGACTATCACCGCCAGAATAAAGTGCGAATCAAGGTAGCGCGTATTTTCAATACCTACGGTCCCAGAATGCATCCTAATGATGGGCGAGTCGTCTCAAATTTCATCGTTCAGGCCCTGCGTAATGACGCCATCACTATTTATGGCGACGGAAAACAAACCCGGTCTTTCTGCTATGTGAATGATCTGGTCAACGGTCTGATGAGCCTCATGAACTCCACAGATGAGGTGACCGGCCCCATCAACCTCGGCAACCCTGGCGAATTCACCATGCTCGAATTGGCTGAAAAAGTCATTTCGCTCTCAGGCTCAAAATCCAAACTGAATTTTATGCCCCTGCCCGCCGATGATCCCAAGCAACGTCAGCCCGACATAACCCTGGCCAAAACCATCCTCCAATGGCAACCCACCATCGCGCTTGACGAAGGCCTCACCAAAACGATTGCCTACTTCAGAGATTTATTGAACCGCAGTTAAGCTCTGGCAAATAAATGAAAACCATGATTGGCCTCACGCCCGGCACAGTTAAATTGCGCCATTATACAGCCTTGTGGCGGAATCGGTTCCGGACCGAAGATCGGCGGCTAAAGCGTTATACGAGCGGCTCACGCTATCTGCTTGAGCATATCGGCAGCACCGCCATTCAAAGACTTGATGCCAAGCCGATCATTGACATGGCCATGATGATCCCCAGTCTGCGCCGCCTTCCACTTTGGATTAAGAGACTTGAAGCGGCCGGTTATGCCTACAAAGGTGAGTATGGACTTCCCGGACGACATTTTTTCATACGTGGAAATCCGGTGACCCATCACCTTCATCTCGTTTCAAAAGGCAGTGAACACTGGCCCCGTTGGCTTCTCTTCAGAGATTATCTCAGGGCCAATCCTGCCGAAGCGCAAAAATACAATAATCTAAAAAAAGCCCTTGCCAAAAAATACAGGCACAACCGTGATGCCTATACCAAAGCAAAAACCCCACTGGTCAATCAATTACTGGCAAAAGCAATGAAACTTCAAAAAAACATTAAAGTTTGTTGAAAGTTTATTGACGGTATAGTCAGTAGCGACTATTTTCCCCTTAAACAAGAGAACAATAAGAAACCACAAGCTATTGTGTGTATCTTGAGAATCAAGGCTTAATGGCCGCAACAACAAGCGAAAAAGCGACCAAATAGTCAGTTTTGACTTACTGGTGACGAAAAAATGGACGACGAACCAGACCCTAGAACTGAGGGCAGAGCATCGCGACGGGCTACCAAAACCCGACAGCGATTGCTAGACGCTGCCCTCTATGTCTTCAATACCAAAGGTATTGAAGCCTGTGCCATCGAAGATATCACTGAAAGTGCGGATGTCGGCAAAGGGACGTTCTACCGCCACTTTATGGATAAAATGGATGTTCTCCGCACTCTTCTCGATCTGGCTACTGATGATTTGATCCTGCGCATGCCCACCACCACCACTGCCCCTCTCTCGCTTGAAGATCGGATCACCCAGCTTTTTAATGCCCATGTAACGTTCCTATCTGAACGCGCAGACTTGTTTAATGTTTTTTTGCAAGGCCAGATGATGGTGGCAGCGCGGTCAGCAGCCGTGCCGGGACTTCAACCCCCGTTCGCCCGATACATCACCGAACTGGAGCAACGCTTAGCCCCGATACTTCCGGCTCCTGTTAATGCCGTTGACACGCGTCGCTTGGCTGTCGCCATCGCCGCCACCATTTGCGGACACATCACCGTCGGCCTATCCATTTTAAGTAGTAAACATGACGTGATCACTAACCTCGATCTGGCGCGACAGTCGCTGCTGATCGGCACGTCGCAACGACCGAGGTGTGCCGTGTAGACCGGCCTGTCAGGTATGGTTTGTTCGGAATTTAGATTTTTATATCAGTTTAAAAAAAGCTTTTTAACCAGGAGTTTTAGATGAATAGCAATAATAATATGACAAACGAGTTAGTCTCAGTAAAAGAAGAACCTCCGCTTAGTAGTAGTGATGAGCCTGCAAGTACAAGCTCTGCCGCGCCCCTGCCCTCATCCACGCTCAACCCTCAACAAAACCCAAAGTGGAATGACTGGCGCTGGCAGGTTCGGAACCGCATCCGGACGTTCAATGAACTCACAGAATTCTTCCCCTCACTAAAAACCAATAAGGGCATTGCCCGGGTATGTGAAAAATACCCCATGGCCATCACCCCTTATTACGCCTCACTCATCAAAACAACAGATCTATCTGATCCTGTTTTCCAGATGAGCGTGCCTCAGGGGCAGGAACTTTTTGCACCCGACTTCCTGCATGCGGATCCTTTGGAAGAAGAGGAAGATATGCCTGTACCAGGATTGATTCACCGGTACCGAGACCGCGCACTCTTGATGGCAACCACCATGTGCTCAATGTATTGCCGCCACTGCACCCGGAAGCGTGTAGCCGGATACCAGGAATCCTGTATTGATGTCGCCCAACTGAACACCATCACGGGCTATCTCCGGGCTCATCCGGAAATCAAGGATGTAGTCATCTCCGGCGGAGATCCGCTGACTATGGCAACCTCTCTGCTGGAACGTATTCTGGCCGCCGTACGCTCAGTACCCAGCGTGGATATCATCCGGATCGGGACTCGCGTTCCGGTAGTCTTGCCCCAACGGATTAATTCAGAACTAACCCAGATGTTGGCGAAATACCATCCGGTGTGGGTTAACACCCATTTTAACCATCCCAACGAGATCACCACTGAATCCACAGCCGCCTGCGCCAAGCTGGTCAATGCCGGAATTCCGCTCGGGAACCAGACGGTACTTCTGCGAGGTATCAACGACTCCCCTCAGGTGATGGAGGAACTTTTGCGCGGTCTCGTGAAAATCCGCGTCCGCCCTTATTACCTTTTCCAATGCGATCTGGTAAGAGGGGTTGAGCATTTCCGTACCCCGATCAGTAGAGGTATTGAGATCATGGAATATCTTCGTGGGCGGCTTAGCGGTCTGGCCATCCCGGCCTATGTGGTCGACGCCCCGCACGGTGGCGGCAAGATCCCTGTATTGCCCAATTACATTATCTCTTCCAGTCCGACACACACCGTGCTCCGGAACTTTGAAGGCATGATTGTTAACTATCCCGAACCGATGGAACCCATGGCCCGCACTCCGGCGCCTGCCGGGACACGAAGTGGAAGCCACGGCGTCTGGGAAGTGGCCGCAGGCCATTCTTCGGTGATTACGCCTGCAAACTCCAATCGAAACAAACGTCGATCCGCCCGCAAGTATCAGAAGCCGGATCCTGGACAGGAACATCCCGAATTCCGGATCTTGTTGGAATCACTTATGGCGGAAGGCGGAGGTTAAGACCCCACGTGAGCCTAACCATCGGATTGACCTATGACTTGAAGCGCGACTATCTCGCCCTCGGCTACAAAGAGGAGGATGTCGCTGAGTTTGACGCAGATGTCACCATCGACACCATCGAGCGCACCATTGCCGAGCTCGGGTTTAAACCCGAGCGTATTGGACATGTCCGCGCACTTTGCAGCAAACTGGCCGCCGGGGCCCGCTGGGATCTGGTCTTCAACATTGCCGAGGGCGTTTCCGGTCGCAGCCGGGAAGCACAAATCCCCTGCATGTTAGAAGCCTTTGATATTCCGTACACGATGTCGGATCCGTTGGTCTGTGCTGTCACTCTCGACAAAGCGGTGGCAAAACGGATTCTCAAGGCGGAAGGTCTCAATACGGCGGGCTTTCACGTGGTTCATAGCGAATTCGACGTTGCCAAGGTCAATCTGCCCTTCCCTCTTTTTGCAAAACCTATCGCCGAGGGAACGGGTAAAGGAATCGACCGCACCTCAAGGATTACGAACTCCGCCGAATTGCGGGCGGTCTGCCAGACCCTGCTGCTGAAATATAACCAACCGGTTCTGATTGAAGAATTTCTACCCGGCCGCGAATTTACTGTGGCCATTCTTGGCACGGGGGCCAAGGCACGTGTCATGGGGACCATGGAGGTCTGTTTCCGCGACAACTCCGCCCCCACCATTTACACCTACGAGGTGAAGGAAAACTACACCCACTATGTAGATTATCATTGCCCCCCTCGCACACCGGAAACCGAAGCGGTCGAAAAGCTGGCATTGGATTCTTACCGAGCCCTGGAACTCCGTGACGCTGGACGGGTGGATATCCGCATGGACCGGGACGGCAACCCTTCATTTATGGAAGTCAATCCGCTCCCCGGTCTTAATCCCCTCCACTCAGATCTCCCAATTATCGGCAAGCTCATTGGAATGAGCTATAAAGATATTATCAGCGCCATCATCGATAGCGCATGCTCCCGATTGGCAACACCGGCATGAATTTCCCCTGCGACCAGATCCTCATTTTGCACCATGCTCTCCCCGCGCCCGGCAGTTGCCAGAGCGTCGAGAGTGATGCCGGCGTCATGGAGGAAGTTCACGCCGTAGCCAAAGCCTTAAAGTCGCTTGCAATTCCGTTCAGGATCATGGCAGTGGAGTCACTCGCCACCCTCCCTGCAATTCTGCAAAGCGCCCCTGAACGTCTGGTTTTTAATCTGGTCGAGAATTTCCCCGGCCGTCCTGCGGATGCCATGCAGGTCCCCATTCTCTGCGAAGCGTTCGGCAAAGAATGTACCGGCAATGACAGCACGTGTCAGGTTTTGGCTCTGGACAAATGGCGAACGAAGGCGATCCTTAAAGCTGCGGGCCTTCCTGTCCCGGCAGGACTCATTATACCGCCCGGCCACGGTGCCGCCATGTGCGCAGCCCTCCCGCCGCCCCCCTGGATCGTTAAACCGCTATTTGCTGACGCGAGTGAGGGCATTCACGCCAGTTCGGTTATTTCCGGTGGTATGGCTAATCTTATAAAAGCAGTCGCACGAGTTCATCGTGAATTCAAGCATCCCGCTCTAGTGGAACAATTTTTTGGTACCCGCGAAATCAACATATCCATCTTTGAAGATGGGGCCACCATCAAGACCCTTCCCGTGGCTGAAATCGAATTCAGGAACTTTGGCAAAGATCGTCCGAGAATTGTGGATTATGCCGCCAAATGGCATACGGATTCCTTCGAATATAAAAACACCGTGCGCGTGATTCCTGCGGTCATGGACAAGGCCATTGCCCGCCGCCTTCAGGCTGCTTCTCTGGCGGCCTGGCACACCATGGGCTGCCGAGATTATGCCCGCGTGGATTTCCGGTTGGATGCGGCGGGCAATTTCGTAATTCTTGAAATTAATCCGAATCCCGATATTTCACCCGATAGCGGCTTTGCCGCCGCTCTCACCGCAACTCGCATCCCGTATCAGAAATTCGTTAGCAAGGTTTGCGGGAATGCGCGCGCTCGTTTGATACTTAGGACGGCCAATCAAAAAGCAGCGCAGCCAAAGGCTGAAAAAAAACAACTGAAAAAAAAGGCCTCATCCAGTATAAAGCCGCGCATCCGTCATAGTGAGGCGTCAGACCGCGATGGCATTCTGGACTTTATGCGGGGGACGGGCTTTTTCCATGATGGGGAAATTGAGGTTGCGCGCGAAGTGCTGGAGGAAGCAATCGCCAAGGGGCCATCAGGACACTACCAATCCTTCACGCTTCTCACAGACGGCCAGCCGGCTGGTTGGATTTGCTGCGGTCCTACCCCATGCACAAAAGGAACGTTTGATATCTACTGGATCGGGGTCAGTGCCAACGCTCAAGGCCGAGGCTTCGGACGAGCCTTACTGGAGCATGTTGAGAAGCACATCCGCCGCGCCAAAGGACGTGCCATCATTATAGAAACCTCCGGGCGCCCCCTCTATGATTCCACACGCGGATTTTATCTCCAGACTGGCTATACCGAATCCGCACGTATCCCCAACTTTTACGATGAAGGGGATGCGCGCGTCATCTACGCTAAGGCGCTATAAGCCAAATCGTGTCATCACCGAGCCGTCAGGATGGCATCTTTCGCGGCCTTGGCGATCTTGAATTTCAATACGGTCTTAGCGGGAATCTCGATTGTTGCGCCAGTGGCAGGATTACGCCCAGTCCGTGCGGCACGTTCCACTTTGACAAGTTTGCCAAGGCCCGGGATGGTGAAACCATCAGAGGCCTCACTAACCGCCATTTTAACTAATGCCTCCAGAATTTCAGCAACCTGCTTCTTTTCGACTCCGGAAGTTTCAGCCAACCCTGCAATGATTTCACTCTTGGTCTTCATAACGCCTCCTCAGTTAGTTGATAAACACGTTGTAACTCTATGCCCTCCGGCATTTTGTAACAAGATGAAAATTTCACTAAAATAGCAAGACCCGCAAAATAATTGACGCCCTGACTTGACCCGCGCCCAATTTCTGAATACGGTGTTACCCCTATGCTTCATCTCATATTAAAAGGATTGACCCATTTCTTTGCCTGGCTGTCGCTTCCCGGGGCACTCACGCTTGGCCGTGGACTCGGCTGGTTTTTTGGCTCCGTCTTGCGTCATCGCCGCAAAGACGCCTCAGAGGCCTTGCGTCGCAGTTTCCCCGAAAAAACTGAACAGGAAAGAAACGCCATCATTGATCGGATGTATCAAAATCTCGGAATGAACCTCATTGAGGAATTCCGACTCCCCTCCGTTACAAAAACCTACCTTGAGGAAAACATCCTGTGGGAGAATGAAGCCTACAGCCATAATGTGCTTACTGCGGGCAAAGGCTTGCTTGTACTTTCAGCCCATCTCGGGAATTTCGATCTGTTATGCACCTTCGCACCCAAGTTCAATTTTCCGACGACAGTCATTACTAAGAGTATTAAAAATGTTACGCTTAATAAATTCTGGATGGATGCCCGGAGCCGATTTGGCCTCAAGTTCGTGCCGGCGCATAACTCCTATCGCCAATGCCTATCCGCCTTGCGAAAAAATGAAATTGTCGCTTTTGTTCTGGACCAAAACATGATCGATACTGAAGGGGTTTTTGTCGATTTCTTTGGCAAAAAGGCCTGTACCTCTCCCGGTCTCGCCTATATGTCCGCCCAATCCGGGGCCGCTGTGGTTCCTGTTTTTATGATCCGCCTGGACAATGGCAGGCATCTCATCAAGGCGTTCCCCGCCATTCCCCCTCCGCCTGACCGTAAACCAGAAACCATTCACGTCTTTACTCAACTGTATACTAAAATCATCGAAGATGTGATCCGGGAATATCCTGACCAATGGACTTGGATTCACCGCCGATGGAAAACAACCCCAAAGGCGGCTTTCGCTACGCCCTCATCAAACGACCAAGAAAAGCAGGAACAGCCTGTTCGGTTCTGAGAATACGTTTCCCCAGGGTGATACATTCAAATCCACGTTCGGTCAGAAGCCCCAGTTCATAATCGGTAAACCCACCTTCCGGCCCGATCGCAAGGGTCATCGGTTCAGAAATATTGGAAGGACAGTCTGAACGCTCACTTGGATGCGCCACCAAACATCGGCTTCCTGCTGCCAAAGCCGATACCTCATCCTCTACAAACGGTTTAAAAAAGGGGTGCATGGTAACTTGAGGCATCTCCGTATCGCGGGCCTGCTCCAACCCGAGCACCAACTGCCGCTGCAATTCCTGATCCTCCAGCCAGGGACTTTTCCAATAACTTTTTTCGACCCGATAAGCCCCAAATAATGCGATACGTTTAACCCCCATCGTGGTGGCACACTGAATGATGCGGCGGAAACATTTCGGCCGCGGCATCGCCAAAAGAAGTGTGATAGGGAGCGGAACCGGCGAAACTTCCTTCAACGTAATGATCAATTCAACGCCTTTATCCGTTATCGCCGAGATGATTCCAGTCCCCAGAAGCCCATTCAAAAGCCCAACCCGCAATGAATCTCCCTTTCCTGCCCGGAGCACGGCACGAATGTGTTCCATTCGCACCCCAAGTAAAACCACCTTATGCTCATCAATAAAATCTGCAGGAAAAAGGAGTATCAGGTTCATTGGGTTGAAAATATGTCGTAAAACGGTTGCACATGCCACCAATATTTGTGAGCATCTACCGGATTATGTCTCCGCCACATCTATTGCACCCTCCCCTCACACTCAGGGGGATACGTTATGATCCCCCGCTCTTCTGCGCCCCTATGGCAGGAATTACCCACAGTGCCTTCAGACGACTTCTGGCTGATTTCGGAGGCTACGGGGCATTGTTCACTGAAATGCTGTCAGCAAAAATGGTTGTTCATGAAGACCCCGCAACCTCCCCTTGGCTTAAACGACGCCCACAGGAAAACCGGGTCATCTACCAGTTGCTGATTACCGATTCCACCCGTCTGCAAGCCACCCTAGCCCGGCTTGCCCCGGTTTCCCGAGATGGAATTGACATCAATCTCGGTTGTCCGTCCGCAACAGTTCAACAGCAGGGCGGAGGTTCAAACCTGTTCGACGATCCCGCCCGGCTTCGCGATATCATCCGTACCATACGACGCGATTTTACGGGACCGCTGACCGTCAAAATCCGCTTGGGCCGTTCCACCCCGGATTGGCGAAGCGTATTACATGACCGGCTGCATCTTTTCGAGGACGAAGGCATTGACGCATTAACCTTACATCCCCGATTCGCGGAAGAATCCCTAAACCGTTATCAGCCCCGACACTCTTTTTATGCCGAGTTGGCAACTGAAACCAAACTCCCCATCATCGCCAACGGGGATATTACGGGAATTTCCTACATCCAGTCGAACGCATCACTCTTTTCCCCTGCAGCAGGGCTTATGATTGGACGAGTGGCAGCGGCACGGCCCTGGATATTTGCACAGTGGTTCCGCCGTGACCTGACCATCGATCATCACGAAGTATGGACGCGACTGTGCAACTACATGGAGGATGATTTTGACCCGAAAAAGGGATTGATCCGACTAAAAGTCTTCACCCCTTACTTCGCGCGAAATTTCGCTTTCGGCCATACCCTTTTTACGGCCATTCAGAGTGCGCCCGATTGGTCAACCGCCAGAGCCCGGGCCGATGAGTTTCTTTCATCAACCCCAGCGCTGAACAAAACCCTTTCCCTCAGCGGTCTGTAGTATGCATTGCCTTATATCAACCTGGTTCCCTGAGAGTCCACCGTAGTGACCCAACTTTTGGACGCAATTCCCAGCGAATTAAACGTAAGTACCATTTGCTTCTCAATAGCCTTCGCCTTCTTAAAATTATCCGTGATGGCGAACAGAGTCGGTCCGGATCCGGAAATGGCTACGCCATCCGCACCGGCTTTGAGCGCATTACGTTTTACCGCATCAAAGCCTGGAATCAATTTGGATCGAACGGGTTCAACGATGACATCATTCAGGCACCTCGAAAACAGGGAATAATCATTTTTCGCAAAGGCAGCTGTGATCAACGCCGTATTCGCCATATTGGCAATAAAGTGTTCCATGGGAACTTGCCGTGGCAACATTTTACGAGCCTCACGTGTAAGCACCACCACATTGGGAGTCACCAGCACAATCTTCAAGCTCCGAATTGACCCAATCCGGGTAACATCCAGCGGGACACAGCACCGGGTCAAGGTTGCCCCCCCCATCAGGGCGGGCGCGGTGTTGTCGGCAAAAAAACCACCTGACACAATGGCTTCGGCTTCGGTCGCCGCAAGAATCAATTGGTCCAAGCTAAGCTGTGCACCGTAAATAATATTGGCAGCAAACGCGCCTGCCGCGGCAGACGCCGCGCTGGAACCAAGACCGGAGCCAATCGGCAAACCCTTGTAAAGGGTGAGTTCAATCCCCCCCTTGATATTGAGATATTTGAAAACATTTGCGGCAGCGAGTGCAGCGGTATTTTTCCTGGGATCGCATGACAGGGGAACCGCCGAATGAACAGCGGCAATGCGGATCTTACCACCAGATAAGCGCCGCGCCTCAACGATATCACCGAGATTTTTGACTGCCAGCCCAAGAACGTCGAAGCCGGGTCCGACATTCCCGATCGTCGCAGGAGAAAACACTTTAATCTGCTTCATGCGCTCATAGTCCCAAGGAGCGCATCCTGCCGCAATCAAAAAGTTTCAGTTGCGTCAAACGCAAATTACATTGTTGATTGATCCCAACGCACTGACGGCCACTGGCGCGGCCGGATCTGCATGCCATTCACCATCGATGACATACTTGTACTGGTATTGCCCGGGAGTAAGCTTGATGGATTTCAAAAAGCAGCCGTTTCGTTTGGTCATGGGATCCGCCTGTGGATCCCACTCGTTAAAATCACCAACCAAATAAGCTTTTTTGGCATCTGGTTTGACTCCACATTTAAAGGTGGTCGCCACGTGTTTTTTGGGTTTGCTATTTTTGATCCCCGACTGACTCTCCTGCATGGTGGCCCCCTTAGTACTCATATCAGCAGAGAACTTTTCTCCTATTGATTTGATTGCCAACTGGGCATCACGCCCCCGGGCTGAAATATAAAGGCGCACCCCATTTCCCGCGCCAAGGGAGAGAATCCCCAGTAAACTTTTCGCACTGGCGATCCGCTGACCGCATCTCACGATAATTTCGGATTCGAACATGCTGGCGACTTTCACAAGCAACCCCGCTGGACGCAGATGCCAGCCCACATCATTCTGAGGTGCCAGCGTCGTAGAAAATTCACAGTTCGAATTCATGGTTCTTGGTCCCTTCCTCCAGCACCTGCAGCGCACATGGGTTATCAAACTCTCAATTCACTTATGGGTTAGAGTAAACTAATTATGAAATGTCACAAGCTAGCCTATCCCTGATTTCTGTATCAGGGAATTCCCGATGGACTCCTTGTTTGCTGTTGTCTTGACTGGCTGGAATCCAGTATATTGTCCGCTCGTTTGATGCAATGAGGAGCCTTATGACCCAGAAAAATAAAGAAATTCTCGATTATCATGTCGGCGGCAAAATCGGCATGCGCACCACTAAAAAACTTTTGGGGCCGGACGATCTGTCGCTTGCCTACACGCCCGGTGTTGCCCTGCCCGTCAAAGAAATTGCTCGTGACCGTGAAGCACTCTATCGCTGTACCGCCAAGGAAAATCTGGTGGCCGTAGTCTCTGATGGGACGGCGATTCTTGGACTTGGCGACCTCGGTGCCGAAGCCAGTATTCCCGTGATGGAAGGAAAAGCCGTTCTATTCAAGGCTTTTGGTGACGTTGATGGATGGCCCGTTCCTGTGAATCACTGCCGCATGGAGGGGCAGAATACCGGCAAAACCGATCCTCAGCGGGTCATCGATACGGTGATGGCCATTGCCCCGATGTACGGGGGAATCAATCTGGAAGATATCGCCGCACCCGCCTGCTTTGAAATTGAGGACAAACTTGATGCCATGCTGGACATCCCTGTTTTCCATGATGACCAATGGGGTACTGCCGTGATTACCCTGGCAGCGGCCATGAACTACTGCCATATTTCACAACGTTCACTGGATGAGTTGAAAATCGTCATCAACGGCGCGGGTGCGGCGGGCATACGAATTTGCGAAATGCTCAAGGCGGCGGGGGCAAAAACCGTCATGTTGTGCGATACAAAAGGCGTCATTCGCAGTGATCGCAGTGATCTCAGCGGTAAAAAGAAAGAACATGCCTTCGCCACGTCCGACACTACCCTGACAGATGCCTTGAAAGGGGCACACATGTTTATCGGCGTTTCAGCCGCCAACTGCGTTAAGCCCGCTTCGATTTTGACCATGGCCTCGCAACCGGGCATTTTTGCAATGGCCAACCCAGATCCGGAGATTCGTCCTGAAGATGTGGCTGAAGCCATGGGCAATAAACCCTATGTGATGGCCACTGGCCGTTCGGATTATCCGAACCAAGTCAACAATGTCCTCGGGTTTCCTTTCCTTTTCCGTGGCGCACTCGATGTACGGGCACGGACCATCAACCTGCCGATGAAAGTGGCGGCGGCGAAAGCGCTAGCCGACCTTGCGCGCCAACCGGTTCCGGCTGAGGTCAAAAAACTCTATGGAACCGATCTGACATTCGGATCCGGGTATATCATTCCCAAACCCTTTGACCGTCGACTGTTCCTTGAGGTGCCGACAGCCATTGCGGAAGCGGCTGTGGCGTCTGGAGCGGCTCCCCAACGGGATCTGAGCGGCTACCGAGCCCAATTAATGGAACGTGACCGTGCCCGGTCTTTTCTAAATTCATGAGCCTCCCCCTCAAGCTTAGAATCGGCCCGCTGGAATTTGACACCCCGATTCTGTTTGCACCGTTGGCGGGATACTCGGACTTCGCATTTCGGATGAGCCTCCGCGCACTAGGTGGGCTGGGCTTCGCCTATACTGAAATGCTAAGCCCCGCGAGCCTTTTAATTGGTAAAGCCCGACGCCTAAAATCCCTGACGGCAACATCAGATGAAGATTTACCGCTTGGCCACCAGATCTATGGGGCTCACTATGATACCCTTTGTGCCGGAGCGGTATTGCTCGAACAGCGGGGCGCACAATTGATCGATATCAATATGGGGTGCCCCCAGCGCAAGATTTCCGTTCAAGGGGCTGGCGCAGGGCTTTTACGGGATCCCAAGGAAGCGATCCGAATCGCGGCTGGAGTCGTTAAATCGGTGAAGATTCCCGTCACAGTCAAGCTTCGGCTGGGCTGGGACACAGAGAGCCTTGTGGCACACGAAATGGTTCCTGAACTCGAAGCCGCCGGGGTGGCAGCCATCACTATTCACGGCCGCACTCGATGTCAGGGATTCAGCGGCGAAGCCGATTTGCAGGGAATTAGAACAGTGGTGCAGGCGGCCAAGCGAATACCGATGATCGGGAATGGAGACATAACCTCACCTGCGGCGGCCCTTCGGATGTTCGAGGTGACGGGTTGCGCAGGCATCATGCTGGGACGTGGCCCTCTGAAACACCCCTGGCTGATCCGCGATATCTGGAACGAAATGAGAGGCATGCCTTCCGCGCCCCCCCCTTCCCGCGCGGAGTGGGTGGATTTTGCCGGAGCCCATTTTGAGCGGATGGTCGAACTGTATGGCCCCATCGGAGCCACCCGGCTTTATCGAAAATGGATTCCTCAATATCTCCGCCGGATGCTGGCCGGCCGTCGGCATCTGGTGGAAATGATGCAACTTGAGGATGCGGTGGAAATGCGGCACGCCATTGAGGCGCTCCGGGAAATCAGATCCATTGATTAAAGGAAAAAGGCGCAGAGTTTTCACTCCACGCCCTTTGAACAACTGACAAAACGAAAGTTCGTTCTGCCGTTAGCCCTTAACCACTTTGCCAGAACGAATGCATCCAGTGCAAACAGTCTTGCGAATAACGCTTCCGCCCTCTTTCACGCGAATCTTCTGAAGATTCGGCAAGAATTTCCGGCGGGTAATCCCCGTGGTATGTAAGCCGATACCGCCCTTGGCCTTAGCCAAACCATGACGTACAATTCGATTGCCCGTGCTAACCGTTTTATCACAAATTTCACATGCCCTACCCATCGGTCGTCTCCTTGAATTAATGAGGGGCAGATAATAGATATCTCCCCCACATGACGCAAGATAAAAATCTTAAGAAAAGAAAGTTCACCGCTTTGACTTCCCGCTGGGCACGAGATTACCAGCAGGAATGAATACCTCCATTCGAGCCGTTTCCAGTGATGTATCGGTTCGCCAATCCAAACGAAGACGTGCCGCACGGGGCACCAGTAACCGGTTGGAAGAGCTCCATGTGTTGGTCCAACCTGTATCCGCAAGCACGGACACTTCAAAAGCAGTCACATGATCTAAAAGAGTATTGCTGACAGCTGGCGAAAGGGCGTTCGAGCCCCACAAGCTCATGGTTTCACGAACCAGCCGTCCCTCTGTATCCGCATCCATGAGAATTAGATTGTATCGAATCCGAGAGACTTCCAAACTTGAAAAATCGGTCTCTGGCGCAGGAAGACTCCCGGCGGAGAAGGCGAGCGATGATATCTGGGGGGTGTTACTACCACTACTCTGGCTCTCCAGAACAAAGGCCGGAAGATTAGTGGAGGGTACTTGGGCGCACTGGACTAAATCCTGCCGCAACTGTTCCAGCGCAGAATATGCAGATTCCTGCCGACTGCTTTGCTGACGGCGTAGCGAAGCTGTTATGGTCCGATAAACCAAGGCGGCGGCAGATAAAATCAAAGCAGACACAGACAGTGCGACCAAAATCTCAACCAGCGTCATGCCAGCATGTCGCCTACCTCGGGGAGCCATCAGGCGAAAAACATCCTGACGATAAAAAATGCAAGTGCCGCGACTACCAGAACCATCAACCCGATGGTTAATATCACCCAGGGCTTCCGATTATCTTTGCGATTGCCGAACGGCGACGCCGTATGAAAATTTGGAGGGATATGAACCGGTTCTGCCATAACTTCTATCTTGGCGGTATCAGATGCCGTTCCGGAATCTACCTCAACGTCCTGACCATCAAACATCAACTCAACACTGCCTACCTGCAAAATATCCTTTGGCCGCAACCCCGTTTTTGTAACTCCGGAACCATTTAGACGCGTGCCATTGGTAGAGCCAAGATCAATCAGCGAGAATTTATTTCCATCCCTAACGATGCTACAGTGACGACCAGATATCGAGACGTCATCAATCGGAATTTGGTTCTGAGTGCTTCGACCGATGAATGTTTCATCATGCTTCAGTTCAAATTTTTTCCCTTTTACTGTACTCGACATTCCAATCAAGACGGCCATATAAATCCTTTCACCGTAAAATTGAGAAAAAATATTATGTCACGATTAGAGTCGAGATTAAAGATAATTCTGAGAAAAGAAAAACTGAACGGAACCATTAATACAACAAAAAAAGGGGCTTGGCGATGATTAGCGCCAGCCCCTCGGTAAAAAGTACTAGGCCAATTTCTTGGCTAAATCCGCGGCAGAGGCAGCATCGGGAGCATAGCCATCAGCACCGATCTCATCACAGAACGCCTGGGTTACGGGCGCCCCGCCAATCATCACTTTCACTTTACCGGCAAGGTCGGATTGCTTGAGTGCCACCACGATCTCTTTCATATTTGTCATGGTGGTGGTGAGCAGTGCCGAGGCACCAATCAATGAGGCATTGTTGGCCCGTGCTAACTCAATAAACTTAGCCGGTTCAACATTGATCCCCGCATCCACCACCTTGAAACCGCCGCCCTCAAGCATCATGCCAACCAGGTTTTTACCGATGTCATGAAGGTCGCCCTTTACCGTGCCAATCACCACCACGCCACGAGGCTCGACCTTGGCCGCCGCCAGTGCCGGCTTCAAAATCTCCATTCCGGCTTTCATCGCACGCGCCGCGATCAACACTTCCGGGACATAAACTTCGTTCTTCTTGAAACGTTCTCCGATAATACCCATACCGCCTAATAACCCTTTATTCAAAATATCCGCAGCACCGATGTTCTCGTTCAATGCCTGCTGAACCAATACTTTGACGTCATTGGCCTTGCCCTTCATCAATGATTCCTTAATCTGTTCCAAAACTGCGCTCATCATATACTCCTTTTGTTTGCTGAAGATCTATTCATTCCTTAATGGGGAACGAAAATAGCATTCCATAAGATTATCAAAATAGCTGTTTCTAGCCCTCAAATACGACGTTCTTGCTGTATATCACATTTTTAATGCTAAAACGGGCCATTCACGAATTGAATCTCCACTTGACGTAATGCCAACTAAACTGGAGATTATCAATTATTAGTGAATTATAATAAAATTCATTTCCCCGAACCGAAATAATACGAATACGCAATGATTGCCGTTATGACAAGTCTCTCCAAGCGACTTCTCAGTGAAATATCGCGTGATGTCCGCAGGGTCACAGGGATACGACCCTTTTTCATGGATCTTAATGGGTGCACGAATCGGGAGACCGATCCTATCGGCGTGCCAATTTTGAAAATCAATAAACTTCGAATCTACGCCCTTCACGAGAGTGTCAATATGGGCTGTCCATATTTTTTTGAAACCATGCCGGGACTCGGAAGTTGGGTGGTCGCACTGGAACACCGCAGGATTATCCATGGCGCCTTAATCGGGGGTGATGTGCTTTTCAAGGAAAACCAGCGACCAGAAGCGGACAGTGTCCGCCACCTGATCACCCTGGGGTTATCCCCTGCTCAAGCTCATGACTATTACGCGAGCCGCCCCATTCTCTCTCTTAGCGAACGCAACGAAGCGGCCAGCTATCTCGAGCACACCTTCTATCAGATGAGCGGATGGAAGGCGGTTCATATGAACGAAAACCGCCTCAGGAGACAGCAGCAACAACAAATCGCCGAAGCGATCGAAGATCAACAACAACGGGGTGCTCCGACAGCTTATCCCTTCGAAAAAGAGCGCATTCTGCTCTCGCATATCCGGGCAGGTGACCAGACCGGAGCCCGTCGTGTACTGAATGAGATGCTGGGCGCCATGTATCTGACCACACCCAAGCTGGTCGTACTGCGAGCCCGTGCTATTGAAATGATGGGATATCTCACCCGTGCTGCCGTGGAAGACAGCCCCGTCATGGAATCCCTTATTGAGCGCAATCACCAATGGATGGAGCGCCTGATCCGTGCCCGCGATTTTGAAGCCCTGGCACGAGTTCTCACGGACGCCCTGAATGACTTTATTGAAGGCATTTACCTTCACGGCTTTAATCGCTCCAACACCCACGTCACAAAGGCGCTTGATTTCATCGCACATAACTATATGAAGCCCATCCAACTAAAGGACATCGCGAAGGAAGTGGGCTTGAGCCCTTTTCGATTGGCTCACGTAGTCAAGGAGCATAGTGGAAAGACACTACTCCAGATTATCATTCATACGAGGGTTCAAAATGCCCTTCAACTGCTGGGAAACACTGATAAATCCTGCACAGAAATTGCCTATCAGGTGGGCTTTAATGACCAAAGCTATTTTATCAAGCACTTCAAACGATTGACCGGCGTGACCCCAGCCCGCTACCGCCGCACACGGATCATCCCCGAAACGAGCCCTCTTTAAATACACATGAATGAAAATTTTTGGCGTATATGCTTGAACTCCCTATTACACTCATGCAATTATATCGTGATTTTTTTAACGGCTAAACCTTTTGTGTTTCTAAGGAAATATTATGTCTGCTGCTATATCACTACGCGGGCCGGTTAACGTGCTCGTTGTTAACGCCGGAAGTTCATCCCTGAAATTCACCATGTTTGCCATGGATCACGAGAAAATTCTTGCCAAGGGGATTGTGGAGAGAATCGGACTCAATGAGCCCTTCTTGAAATATGAGCGCTTTGACGGCAGTTCTTTTAAGGAGCAGGCGCTCGTATCTAATCATGCTGAGGCCTTAAAACTGGTATGCGCGAAACTGGTTGAACCTGAAGTGGGGGTCTTAAACAGTCTGATGGATGTCGAGGCCATTGGACACCGTGTTGTGCATGGCGGAGAGAATTTCCATGACTCGGTCATTGTCACAAACGAAGTAAAAAACAATATTCACGAATGCGCCGCACTTGCCCCGCTTCATAATCCCCCCAATCTCGGGGGGATTGAAGCATGCCAATTGGTTTTTGAAGGGGTTCCGAATGTCGCCGTTTTCGACACCGCGTTTCATCATTCCATGCCGGCCTCGTCCTATCTCTATGCCATTCCTTATGACTATTACGAGAAGTATGGAATCCGTAAATACGGATTCCATGGCACGTCCCATAAATTTGTTTCGTATGCCACCGCCAACCTGTTAAACGCTCCCTTGGGAGAGCTTAAACTGATTACGGCGCATCTTGGAAATGGCGCAAGCATCACTGCAGTGGAACGCGGAAATGTCCTAGATACCAGCATGGGCATGACCCCGCTGAACGGGCTTGTTATGGGAACCCGATGTGGTGATATCGATCCGGCCGTAGTCCTTTACCTCGCCCGACGCGGAATGACGCCGGACGCCATCGATAAACTTTTGAATAAATGTAGCGGCCTCCTTGGCGTCTCCGGAATTGGCAGCGGAGACATGCGTGATAACATTGCGGCGGCCGAGGCCGGCAACCTCCAAGCCCAGCGCGGCATCCGAATGTTTGTTCAGCGATTAGTCTCGTATATCGGTTCCTACTTCACCCTGCTGAATGGCGCCGATGCCGTGGTTTTCACCGGGGGAATCGGAGAAAATAGTTCCTATATCCGCGAACATACAATCCGCAAACTTGAATCTCTGGGCTGCTATCTGGATCCCGAGAAAAACAACACTGCGATCGGACGTCCCGCAATTATCAGTACTCCGGAAAGCAAGCTGAAAGCCATTGTCATGCCGACCAATGAGGAATTAATGATTGCCCGGGAAACCGTCCGTTTATTATCAGTCCCCGACAACCCCATCCTCCCCTGCCCTGCCTGCATCAAATAATATCCGAAAGATCCTTTACATATGTCACTACTTGAATCACTCATTCCAAAAGCTCGCGCTGCTCACCGTACTCTTGTTCTGGCCGAAGGTCATGATCCAAGGGTCATGCAAGCGGCGGTAAAAATCACCCAACAGGGAATCGCTAAAGTCATCGTACTGGCCACTCCGGAGGAAGCTCAAATTAGCACTGCTGGCATCTCCTTTGCCGGACTCCCTGTCACACTACTGGATTATCCCCATTCCCCGGATTTCGAACGTATCGCGCAGGCGTTATTTGAAATTCGTAAACATAAGGGAATCACCATTGAGCAGGCACACTCTCTTCTGAAGGATCGCCTTTATTTCGGTGATATGATGGTTCGGATGGGGCTGGCTGACGGATTGGTTGCCGGCAGCATTGCCTCCACCCCCGACATGGTGCGCGCGGCTTTTCAGTGCGTCGGCACAGCTCCGGGTATCAAAACTGGAAGCAGCTTCTTTGCGATGGAGTTAACCAAGCCAACCCCTTCCGGCGATAAAGTCCTGCTGTACTCCGACTGCGGCGTCAATCCTGACCCCACAGCTGAGCAGTTGGTGGATATTGCCTTGGCGACCATTGCCTCTCACAAAGCACTGATAGGTGGACAAGCGCGCGTCGCCATGCTTTCGTTCTCTACACGAGGGAGCGCACAACATCCCTTGGTGGACAAAATGATCAAGGCGACAGAGTTAACCCGGAAACGCGTGGCAGAACTAGGATTAGATGCCGTCGTCGATGGCGAACTTCAGGTGGATGCCGCAATGATTCCCAACGTCGCCGCCAAAAAATGTCCGGATAGTCCCTTAAAAGGATCGGCCAATATCTTTATATTCCCTGATCTTCAAGCGGGTAACATTTCTTACAAAATAACAGAACGACTTGCCGGAGCCATTGCTTACGGGCCCATTCTTCAAGGTTTGGCAAAACCTGTAAATGATCTCTCCCGCGGGTGCAGCGCAGATGATATTGTCGGCGTTGCCGCCATTACTATCTGCCAGTCCTTATGTTAAAACCGACAATGATCAGGAGGTTATAAACCATGTTTTTCGATCCTCTGTATTTTTTATTTATCGGGCCAGGCATGGTGCTGGCTTTGATTGCCACCTTCAAAGTTAAATCCACATTTGCGCACTATTCGCAAACCATGGCCGCCTCCGGCATGACCGGAGCGGAAGCCGCACGCCAGATGCTTGCCCGGAACGGCGTAACAAATGTTAAAATTGAACGGGCCAGTGGTTTTTTAAGCGATCATTATGATCCTACCTCCCACACCCTGCGTTTGTCGGAGGGCGTTTATGACTCCACATCCCTCTCGGCCATTGGGGTGGCCTGCCATGAAGCCGGTCATGCGTTACAACATGCTTCAGCCTACGTCTGGTTGGGCCTCCGTTCTTCTTTGGTTCCAGCAACCCAGATTGGCAGTTGGGGCTCTTATATCTTCTTTCTGCTGGGTATGTTTATGCACAACCCGAAAATGATTCTAATCGGTGTCATCCTTTTCAGTATCACGGTTGTATTCTCGCTGATCACCCTGCCAGTTGAATGGGATGCCAGTGCGCGAGCCAAAAAACTCATGGTTTCATCAGGGATCGTCAGTATCCGCGAACAGGAAGACGCTGGACGGGTGCTGAATGCCGCCTTTTTGACCTACGTGGCATCAGCCATCACCGCCCTGCTCACCCTGCTCTACTATCTCTACCGTGCTGGTCTGCTCGGGGGGCGGAGAAACGACTAGGGAATTCAAGCCTATGCCTAACGTTCTTGTCCCCATCGCCAATGGCACCGAGGAAATGGAAGCGGTTATCATTATTGATATCCTACGCCGTGCCCAGTGGGGAGTCACCGTGGCGGGAATTGAACAAGGGATTTTAACGGCATCGCGCGGTGTCCGCCTGATACCAGACAAACAATGGGCCGAAATTATCCCCTCCGAGTATGATATTCTGATGATCCCTGGAGGCGGACCGGGAGTGGAGAAATTCCTTAATTTTAAGCCATTATTGGCAACCATTCTAGAATTTCATCAGGCAGGAAAATGGATCGGTGCCGTTTGCGCAGCACCCCTTACCTTGCAGGCGGCGGGAATTCTGACTGGTAGAAATGTAACCTGCCATCCGGGCGTCGCCAGCCGACTCACCGTCACGCCAAGGCTCACGGCACCTACCGTCGTTGATGGCCGTATTGTCACAAGTCATGGAGCCGGAACCACTTTTGACTTCGCACTAACCCTGGTGCGCCTCGTGGACAACGCCGCCAAGGCTCAAGCCATTTCCGAGAGCATTGGCCTCAATATTTGATTGGGGCAAACAAGTTATAGCCGCCAAGCTTCTCACGCCCGTTCAGGAATCCAAGCTCGACGAGAAAGTCTATTTCCTCCACCTTCCCCCCAGCCCGCTCGATGAGCTTTGCGGAGGCCAAGGCCGTCCCTCCAGTGGCCAGAAGGTCATCCACCAACACGACGGGCTCGCCAGGCGAAAAGGCATCGATATGGATGGCCAGCGTGGCCGAACCATATTCGAGTTCATAGCTTTCTTCATAAGTCTGATAGGGTAATTTCCCTTTTTTCCGGATCGGTACAACGCCAGCTTTCAACTTATAAGCCAAGGCGGCACCAAACAAGAAACCACGGGCGTCAATCACCGCAATTTTGCGAATACCCTTGTCTCGATGGCGTTTGGCGAACAAATCGACTGCAGCCCGAAACAGTTTCGGATCCTTAAGAACCGGCGTAATATCCTTGAACATGATTCCTGGGTGGGGAAAATCAGGCACATCGCGAATTGCAGCCTTAAGTCTTCGTACGCTCATAATAGCCTCCTCATACTCATTTGAATGACATTGAACAGGAGTTAACGTAACAAAAGCGAAACCATCAATTCAAGAATCTTCCACACCAGCCCAATGATCGCCGCCTCTACAATACGAATAACGAGTTTCAGATTTTGATCTTGCTTCAACCGGCATACCCGTATTAAATGCCTGAACTTTTCAGACGTAAAGGGATTGATCATCATGACAAATAATAATGAACCGAACCATGGGCAACCGATTGGACACGAACTAGGAGCTTCATTGGAGTCAACGGGTGCGGAATGGCGGAACTGGCTTGTTACAGGCGGGATTGCAGCCATCTTGATTCTCGCGGTGATACTCTACCGATCCAACAACGCCAATAACGAAGAGAAAGCCTCCAGGATGCTCGGGGAAGCCCGCAACAGTCAGGCACTGCAATCAATCCTCACACAGTATCCGAACACCTCAGCCACCAAATTAGCCCTGCTACAATTGGCTAAGGCTCAGTATGACAACAGCGACTTTGTAGCGGCTCAGTCCAACTATCAGGAATTCCTATCGAAATATCCCGATCACCCCATGGCTGCCATGGCTGAACTGGGAAAAATCCATTGTACCGAGGGGCTGGGCAACACAGAAGTTGCATTAACGGCCTTTACTCAATTTGCCGCCAAGCATCCCCAGCACTTTCTGATGCCCATGGCGATATTCGGAAAAGCGCGATGCCTGCAGGATTTGAAGCGTTACGTCGAGGCCCGCGCTACCTATGAGGATTTTCTGGCCAGCAATCCCAAGAGCCCGTGGCTGAACGATGTGAATGAGGCCCTGAAGCAACTTGATTCCGAGGCCCGTCGGCCAAGCATCAAACTGTAAGCAGCAGCCAGTAAGCATGACCGACTGCTCACTGCTTACTGTCTTCATCCTTCTTCCCGGTATCCGTCGGACCCGGTTTCGCGGCCTCATCACGGCCCTTCTTGAATTCGCTGAGGCTTTTCCCCAGAGAACGAGCCAAATCAGGAAGTTTGCGGGCGCCAAACAACACCACGATCACCAGGAGAATCACCAATAATTCAGGCCAACCTAAATTACGCATAATACCACCCTTTCGTAATTGGACACCCACACCTTACCTGAAAAATAAAGCGATCACCAACTACCAATCACGCGACATGGCGCGACGAGTTTCCCGATCCGCATCCTTTTTCCGCAGGGTATCCCGTTTATCCCCATCCTGCTTCCCTTTGCATAGCCCCAATTCGACCTTGGCCCAACGCTTATGGAAATACATTTTCAGAGGAACCAGCGTGTACCCGTGCTGGGCAATTTTAGTTTTCAGCTTTTCAATCTCTTTACGATTCAAAAGCAAGGTGCGGGGACGTGTCGGTTCATGATTGAACTGGTTCCCGCACTCATACGGAGCGATGTGGACATCAGTCAACACCACACGTCCTGCTGCTGTAATAGTCGCGTAGCCGCCGGTGAGGGTCACATTACCACCACGCACCGACTTGACTTCGGTTCCCAGCAGTTCGATCCCAGCCTCAATACGTTCCACAACAAAATAGTCGTGAAACGCCTTGCGATTGGTGGCGGTTTTGTCCGCCTCTTTCTTATCCTTAGCGGCCGCCATGAAACAGTTCCAGTTTAATGACTGGAAGCAGCACCCGGAGATGACGGATCAAAGAATCCGATTTCGGCGGTCAACTTACCCTCAATAATTTCACGCAGGGCAATGTCCACCTTCTCTTCATTCGGGGTCAAGGGCTTGAGATAAGGCCGCATTCCGGCATTCAACTGACGCACGCGCCTTGAGATCATATTTACCAGCAATGGCACCGACGTCATCTTCAATTTGGCTTGTTCAATAAGTTCTGCGTTCAAAATCCACCTCCATATAAAGAAAAGTAAACGGGGCGCAGTGTATGCGCCCCGTTTACACAGGTCAACCGTTTTCTATAAACGGTTTATTGATACGGGCTTAGTACATCCCTCCGCCCATATCACCCATTCCGCCACCGCCGCCGGGCATAGGAGCCGGCTTGTCGTTGCTCGGAATCTCGGTAATCATGCACTCGCTGGTCAACAACAGCCCCGAGATGCTCGCCGCGTTCTGCAACGCCATACGGGTCACCTTGGCCGGATCCAGAACGCCTTCCTTGATTAGGTCGGTATACTGGCGGGTTGCCACATTGTATCCCATCGTGCCCTTGAGCTTCTTGACTTCCTGAACGATAACGGCGCCTTCGAGGCCGGCATTATCCACAAGCTGACGCAAAGGAGCTTCGAGACAACGGCGGATGATATCCACACCGATCTTCTCGTCACCTTCCGCGGTCATCTTATCCAACGCGGGCAAGCAGCGCAGCAGAGCCACACCACCACCGGGAACCACGCCTTCTTCCACCGCCGCACGGGTTGCGTGCAGGGCGTCTTCGACGCGGGCCTTTTTCTCCTTCATCTCAGTTTCGGTCGCAGCACCAACGTTGATGACGGCCACACCACCGGCGAGCTTCGCCAGGCGTTCCTGCAGCTTCTCGCGATCGTAGTCCGAGGAGGTCTCCTCGATCTGACGCTTAAGCTGGGCAACACGGCCCTGAATGGCGGTCGATTTCCCGGCGCCTTCCACGATCGTGGTGTTTTCTTTGTCAACGGTCACGCGTTTCGCGCGGCCCAGATCTTCAACCTTGACGCTCTCCAGCTTGATGCCGAGATCTTCCGTCAGGCACTTACCACCGGTCAGAATGGCGATATCTTCCATCATGGCCTTGCGGCGGTCGCCAAAGCCAGGGGCCTTGACGGCACAGATCTGAAGCGTACCACGCAGGCGATTCACCACCAGGGTCGCCAGGGCTTCGCCCTCGATGTCCTCGGCAATGATCAGAAGCGGCTTGCCCAACTTGGCAACGCTCTGCAACAGGGGCAGCATGTCCTGGAGATTCGAGATCTTCTTCTCGTAGATCAGGATATAGGGATCATCCAAAACGGCTTCCATGGCTTCCATGTTCGTGGCGAAGTACGGGGAGATGTAGCCCTTGTCGAACTGCATACCCTCGACCACATCCAACGTGGTCTCGATGGCCTTGGCCTCTTCAACCGTGATGGTGCCATCTTTGCCGACCTTATCCATGGCTTCGGCAATGATCTCGCCGATGGCGACTTCGCCGTTAGCGGAAATCGTCGCAACCTGGGCGATCTCAACGTGTTCTTTGACCTTCTTGGCCTGCTTCGCAATGGCTTCGACAACCACGGCAACAGCCAAGTCAATCCCGCGCTTCAAGCTCATCGGATTGGCACCGGCGGTTACATTCTTCAAGCCTTCGCGATAGATGTTCTCTGCAAGCAGGGTCGCGGTCGTTGTTCCATCACCGGCGGTATCGCTGGTTTTGCTGGCAACTTCACGAACCATCTGGGCACCCATGTTTTCAAACGGGTCGGGCAGTTCAATTTCCTTCGCAACCGTCACACCGTCTTTGGTGATGGTCGGGGAACCAAACTTCTTGTCCAGAATCACATTACGACCGCACGGGCCAAGGGTAACCTTGACGGCACGGCTCAACTTCTCCACACCACGAAGCATCGCCTGGCGCGCTTCGCTGTCATACTTGAGTTGTTTGCCTTTATCAGCCATTGTTTTTTCCTTCTTTTATTGTTACTTCAGAATTATCCAAAAATTACTCAACGATGCCGAGGATATCCTCTTCGCGCATGATCTGGTATTCTTTGTCGTTGATCTTGACTTCAGTGCCGCCGTACTTGGGCATCAACACTGTGTCGCCCACCTTGACGGTGAACGGGATCAACTTTCCATCTTCATCGCGCTTGCCGGTACCGATGGCAATCACTGTTCCTTCGGTTGGTTTTTCTTTCGCACTGTCGGGAATGATAATCCCGCCCTTTTTGACTTCCAATTCCTTCTTGGGCTCAACCAGAACCCGGTCACCTAACGGCTTAATCTTCATCTATTTGGTTCTCCTTTTCTTGTTTCTACTTCTTCGCAGCGGCTAACCAGTCGCCCCGCGTATTGTCCTTACTTCTTCTTATTCTCATCCACCATTTCAAAATCGGCATCAATCACATCATCCTTGCCGCCCTTGCCTTTGGCGCCTGCATCCGCCCCCGGCTCGGCATCCCCTACCCCGCCACCAGGATGCTGTGTCTTGGCTTGTGCATACATCTCGGCGGTGAATGCCTGCATCACCGTGTTGACGCCCTCAATGGCCGCCTTGATGGCATCATTATCACTGCCCTTGAGCGCCTCTTTCAGCTTCTCCAGTTCAGCTTCCACCGGCTTCTTCTTGTCGTCCGTCATCTTGGCGCCCTGATCCTTTATCAGTTTCTCAGTCTGGTAAACCAGATTGTCGCCCATATTGCGGGTTTCGGCCGTTTCGCGATTCTTGCGATCCTCATCCGCGTGATCCTCGGCATCCTTAACCATTTCCTTGATCTCGGAATCCGTCAACCCGCTGGAGGCTGTGATCGTAATCTTCTGCTCACGCCCGGTTCCCAGATCCTTGGCGGACACATGGAGAATTCCGTTCGCATCCACATCGAAGGTCACTTCAATCTGCGGCACACCACGCGCGGCAGGAGGGATGCCATCCAGATGGAACCGGCCAATGGTCTTGTTCTGGTCCGCCATCTTGCGCTCACCTTGAAGAACGTGGATTTCCACTGACGGCTGATTATCCGAAGCCGTACTGAAAATTTCCGTCTTCTTCGTGGGCACGGTCGTATTCCGCTCAATCAACGCGGTGAACACACGGCCTAGGGTCTCAATACCCAGGGAGAGAGGCGTCACGTCGAGCAAAAGCACATCCTTGACTTCGCCCTTGAGAATACCGCCCTGAATTGAGGCGCCAACGGCCACGACTTCATCCGGGTTCACACCCTTGTGGGGTTCTTTATTATAAAGATTCTTGGCCATTTCCTGAACCTTGGGCATACGCGTCATACCGCCCACGAGGACCACTTCATCAACCGTCGAAAGACCTGAATCCTTCATGCAGTTCTTCACAGGCTGCATCGTGCGTTCAATCAAGGGGTCGACCAACTGCTCCAGCTTGGCACGGGAGAGGGTCACATTCAAATGCTTCGGACCAGAAGCATCGGCGGTGATAAAGGGAAGATTGATGTCGGTGCTCAAAGCGCTCGACAATTCGCACTTGGCCTTTTCAGCGGCCTCTTTGAGACGCTGCTTAGCCATGGGATCCTTGGTCAGGTCAATCCCCTGCTCCTTCTTGAACTCATTCGCCAGCCACGTCATGATGGTGTCATCAAAATCGTCACCCCCGAGATGAGTGTCACCATTGGTCGCCTTGACTTCGAAGACGCCTTCACCGATATCCAGAACGGAAATATCAAACGTACCGCCACCCAAATCGTAGACGGCAATTTTCTCGTCCTTCTTCTTATCAAGCCCATAGGCCAACGAGGCGGCGGTGGGCTCGTTGATGATGCGCAAAACTTCCAACCCGGCGATGCGCCCCGCATCTTTGGTCGCCTGACGCTGACTGTCGTTGAAATAAGCCGGCACCGTGATGACCGCCTGGGTGATCTTCTCGCCCAGATAGGCCTCGGCATCCGCCTTCATTTTCTGAAGGATCATCGAGGAAATTTCCGGCGGCGAATACAGATTATCACCCACTTGAACATGGGCATCACCATTCTTGGCCTTAACGACTTTGTAAGGCACCAACGAGATCTCGCGGGCGACCTCCTCAAATTTACGACCCATGAACCGCTTAATCGAATAAATGGTGCTCTGGGAGTTCGTGATCGCCTGGCGCTTTGCCGCTTGCCCGACCAACCGTTCACCCGTCTTGGTGAACGCCACAATGGAAGGCGTCGTCCGCATTCCCTCAGCGTTAGGGATCACAACAGGCTCACCACCCTCCATGACCGCCATACAAGAATTCGTCGTTCCTAAATCAATTCCTAATACCTTAGCCATAAGCCAACTCCTTCCGATATATCGCAACAAAACAGTGCGAAAAAGATTTCATATTGAATGACATGATTTTACCTAAGCAATGAGCGTGCCATCATAACGCAAGCAGCTCATAAATAGAACGATAAACATCTATCAATTAACGAGTTAAAACTTTTTCACTATCTGTTTATCATTTATTAAAGACGACATCATGGAGACATTATGTCGCTCTACGTTAATCAAAGAGACGCCAAAGGTGACGAAATGTCGCAGAAGTCAATGTCAGCAGATTACAACATTCCCATTTACGGCCATCTAGGCATGTTGCGTTACGGCAACGGGATACCCTAGCCGACGATTTTCATCCGCCATACGAGCCACTGCATTTATCAATGCCCGTCCACTTCACTTCAGCCATTTGGCCATCTTCTCCCTGACTTGACCTGAGATATGGTTTTGCTGGCATCCGCCTGCTGGATGCCACTCTCGACCTTTGCCATGAACAACAGCCGCTCCATGACGTCTTCGATCGAACTATCGTCAGGCAACTCCTGAACAGCATGAAGTACTCTATCTTTGGTTGTCATGCATAAATAGTAGCATTGAGTTTAAATTCCGCAATAATATCGATATGCCAACGTCAGCGGCCAGGATCGGAGAGTGTGCGAGCCGTATGGTGCTACCGCTGGTTGGAAGGGTATTATGACGTTTGGAACTGGAAGTTCGCCAATTCTTCTGGTGTGGCTCTGGTCGAAATGCCTAGAAACTCCACGCCCACAACGCGATCATTGGCGTCAAAATCCAATACGACACCAGGGCGAACTTCTTCAGACTCCACGATGCGTCCGTCATCCAGCCGGAAGTAGAGGGCATCACTGTCTTTGTCGATTTTAATTCTCATTGTATTCTCCTCAGTCGTCGGTCAAAAAAAACGGTTACACGCCGATTCGGGAACGCCACAATATTCACAACTACTCGCAACCATCTCCCATCGTTCTCTGGAATTTGCTTGATGAAATGTCGAGTCCCATCATCATGGTCTTCAACCCGATCAGGTTCATCTTCTGCTCGCTGTGCCCAAGCCCGCAAAATGTTGCGCTCGCGCAGCATGTCCCCGAAATGATTCGTTTCATCCATATCGTTATATTACCAAGGGTTCTGGTTGGCGTCATTCATCATTTTCGCGAACGTTCACAATCTGGCTGAGGAGCGGAGCGACGATAGCCAGAATTGTGTGGTTCGCATTTTATGGATTCATCAATCAGGCAATTTTCAATGTCAACCGTTTGCCAATAGCCTCGGCGAATTTCTCCAGAGTGGATAACCTGATGTCCTCCGCGTGATTCTCAATCCTGGAGATGGCCGATTTCTTTGTGCTCAGGCGTGTGGCGACCTCATCCTGCGTGAGCCCCGCTTTTTCGCGTGCCGTACGAAGGACGAGTCCGATCTTAAACTGTTCGTACCCGGTTTCAAATCCAGCCGCAAAAGCGGGGGACCGCTTTTTCCGTTTCTCAATGTATTTCTCTAGATCATCCATGGCTTTACCTCCGTCTTATGTGATCG
>JBAWZF010000011.1 GCA_037143175.1 bacterium | reverse complement strand
GAACAGTTCGGTCGCGCTACCGCGCGATTGAACTGCTCTTTTTAGGATAAATCAACGGTCTCACGGGTCTTAAACGGGAAGGCCACCACGTGCCGAATCTGCCCAACCACTCAAGACCGCATCCGCACTGTGGCCCGACAGTTGGGCTATCAACGGAACCCATCTACTCGCTACGCCGTGGCTGTGGGCAATCCATCCCCGGCAATTACCCCCAACCCGCAAATTCAGCAGCGGCAAATCGGGCTTGTCCTTTCCCCCGACAGCCCGGCCAACACCCTTGCCTTGATCCCCGGCGTGGAACCGATCCTCTCTACTGCAGATTACCAACTAATCGTCATAACACTTCCGGCTGATCCGAACGCAGCCCAGACGAAAATTGCCAGATTGATGCATGACAGCGCCGGGATTCTCTGCTGCCCAACCATTTACCCGACCGTCTCGGCAATAGTGAACAAGGCCTCCCCGACTTGCCCAACGGTACCTTGGCAAAGCAGGGTCATCATTCTTTGGCAAGGCGCAGCGAAGGCGATCTTAAGCGCTGTGAGTTCGCCACAGGCGGATAAGCCCGTGGCGAACAGTGGGCAGTTTGCAGTAAGCAGCAATCAGAGCGCCGGACTTGGAGTGCCGAATAAGCCGATCGAGACGCCGATAATCCCCTCGCCCACACCCTCAAAGCCGAATCCGGGCACTCCTTCCCTGAACGTTGTCAACAGGCCGCCAGCTACCACACCAAAACCGGTGATCGTGATTCCCGCACCGATCGCTGTGCCAAAGCCAGTAATCACTGTTGCGCCGATAACACCAAAGCCTACAATCACTCCTGAACCCGTCTCGACACCGGTGCCGGCCCCACTACCCCAGCCGGAACCCGTCACGGTCTCACCTCTGGTAATGCCGGAAACTCCGACCATAACACCGGAACCGGTCGTCACAGCGGAACCAACACCGGAGCCTGTGCAAACGCAAGAGCCCGTCGTCACTCGGGAGCCGGTGATCGAAGACACACCAGCGCCAGTCATCACCCCCGAACTAGATCCACTACCTCAGCCGGAACCCGTCACGATCTCAACACCGGTGGTGCCGGAAACTCCGACCATAACACCAGAACCGACCGTCACGGCGGAACCAACACAGGAGCCAATGCCGGAGCCTGTGCAAACGCAAGAGCCCATCATCATACCGGAGCCGGTGATCGCAGAAACACCAGCGCCGGTCGTCACCCCCGAACTAGATCCACTACCTCAGCCGGAACCCGTCACGCCCTCACCTCCGGTAATGCCAGAACCTCCAACCATAACACCGGAACCGACTATCACGGTGGAACCAACACCGGAGCAAATGCCGGAGCCTGTGCAAACGCAAGAGCCCATCATCATACCGGAGCCGGTGATCGCAGAAACACCAGCGCCGGTCGTCACCCCCGAACCAGCCCCACCACCACAGCCGGAACCCGTCACGGTCTCACCTCCGGTAGTGCCGGAAACTCCGGCGATAACACCGGAACCAGCTGTCACAGTAAAACCAACACCGGAGCCAATGCCGGAGCCCGCGCAAACGCAAGAGCCCGTCGTTGTACCGGAACCGGTGATCGTAGAAACTCCAGCGCCGGTGATAACCCCCGAACCAGCCCCACCACCACAGCCGGAACCCGTCACGGTCTCAACACCGGCGGCACCTGAAACTCCGATCATTACACCGGAACCGGCCGTCACGGTGGAACCAACACCAGAGCCAATACCGGCGCCTGTGCAAACCCAAGACCCCATCATCATACCGGAACCGGTAATCGTGGATACACCAGCACCGGCCATTGCCCTCGACCAGACACCGGAACCCGCGCAGGAGACGGCACAAATTGCAACAATAGAGCAGGCAGATGGCACTCTGCAGGAAACTACTCAAGCACCTTAAACGATTGCAAGCAACACGTTGCGCAACCCGTGTTATGCGGGTTGCGCAAATTACTCACGATTCTTTGCAGAACATCGACAGGAAGCCGATGAATACATGCATGCTCAAGGCCTGCCCGTATTGTTGAACATATAACCGATACTTTCACCTATCCCTAAATCCACCACACCGAGACGCATATACCATAAATTTTCAATAGACTTATTTTAGGCTATTGATATCATTTTATAAGTCAATGGACTAATTAAGGGCTTTTGATCTATGAGTGACTTAACGACAGAGGAATGGGAAGCACAGCTGGGGCGACACCTGCACGACCTACGTCTGCGCCAGAACATTGACCAGCGCCAACTTGCCGCACAGGCCGGCGTGGCCCTGAACGTCGTTAAGCATCTAGAGAAAGGGAAAGGTTCCACTGTCGTATCCCTGATCAAAGTCCTCCGCGCCCTGGGCCGTGAGGAGTGGCTTGGCACACTGGCCCCCCAGATCTCCATCAGTCCCATGCAAATGCTAAAATCCAAGCCGGTTCGCCAACGGGCATCCAGAGCTAAGGACATACCACATGTATAAGCCTGTCCATATCATCGAAGTCCGCTTGTGGGAAAAGACGGTCGGAGCCGTGGCGCTGGACTCCCGATTGGGGTACTATGCGTTTGAATACGATCCGGCCTTCGTTCGGTCGGGCATCGAGCTTGCACCCCTGACCATGCCCCTTGCCCAAGCGAGCGCCCCTTTCGTGTTCACAGACCTGCCTGAACTGACCTACAAACGCCTGCCCGCCCTGCTGGCCGATGCCCTTCCGGATGATTTTGGCAATACACTAATTGACGGTTGGATGGCCATGCAAGGTGTTGATCGCTCGCATATCACGCCCCTGGATCGTCTAGCCTATATGGGGAAACGCGGCATGGGAGCCCTGGAATTCCGGCCGGCCCGCAGTCCAGCGACAATTAACAGTACGGCGCTCTCTCTTGCCAAACTTGTCGAAAGTGCCCGCCTTGCCGTGCGGGGCGATCTCGGCGCGGACCATTTGGCCGGAGCAGCGCTGACACAGATCATCCGGGTGGGAACCTCGGCGGGCGGAGCCAGGGCAAAAGCGGTGATTGCATGGAACCCGACGACACAGGAGATCCGCGCCGGACAGTTCGATGTCGCCCCCGGCTATGAACACTGGCTGCTTAAATTCGACGGCATGGGCACAGATCGGGAATTGGGAAGTTCTCAGGATTATGGGCGGATCGAATACGCCTACTACCTGATGGCCACGTCCGCCGGCATGACCATGTCATCCTCCCGGTTGTTGGAGGAAAACGACCGAGCACACTTCATGACCCTGCGCTTCGACCGGGACGGAAACCGCAAACATCACATGCAGACCCTTTGCGCAATGGCGCACTTGGATTACAAGCAGAAGGCCAGCCACGATTACAGTCAACTCTTCCAGACGATCTCACGCCTGAAACTTGGATATACAGCCATGGAAGAAGCGTTCCGCCGGATGGCCTTCAATGTGATGGCAGCCAATTGCGACGACCACAGCAAAAACTTCACGTTCCTGCTGCGCGAGAGGGGAAGCTGGACGCTAGCCCCAGCCTACGATGTAACCCATGCCCACAATCCCGAAGGCGAATGGACGAATCAACATCTCATGGCGGTCAATGGGAAATTCTCCGGCATCTCCCGAGCCGACCTGCTGGCTGTGGCAGACCGATTCGGCATCGGCACCGCCGCAAAGGTTCTACAACAGGTTGGGAAAACGGTTTCAGCATGGCAGGACTTTGCTTCCCAGGCGCGGGTATCCCTCCATGAAACAGCCAGAATCCGCAAACATCACAGTGTGCTATAACGGGTGGCCGAAATCTTCAGGTACTGGCCGCCTCACCATGTCCCAATAGCTGATTTTCTTTTGAAATGGGGTTGTCTATTCTAGAATCCGCTGCTATTTTTAACTACTTGTAACAATTAGTGCGATTTGAACGAAGGAGCATGGTATGGAATTGATTCCTATTGAGTGTGGAAATTGTAAGGCTAAGCTTAAAATCAAGGCCATGCCGGCCAGAATGCCTACGGAAGTGAAATGCCCGAAGTGCGGCAAACCCATTCCCGTTGGCAAGGGTGCCCCAGCCGCTGCCGCCACCCCTGTTCAGGCACCCTCAGTTCCGGCTACCCCCGCACCTGTCGCCAGCACACCCTTTGCCCCCATTGCTGCAACTCCTGTTGTGCTTGCACCTCCACCGCAAGCGGCTCCTGCAGTCGTGGCCCCAGCCGCCCCTGTCGTTGCGCCAGTCACGCCTGTCGTTACGTCCCCAGCCGCTGCGGCAAGTGATACTGCTCAATTAACTCCGCCGCCGAAACCGATGCAACAAGCCCCCTCTTCTTCGCCTGTTAGCACCGCCAAAAAAGCGGCCGCTCCTATCGTCCTCGGCCAGGTTCCAGATGCCTCCAGCGGGGCCAATATTCCCGTCGTCTGCCCGGCCTGCCAGTGGCAGACCAAAGTTTCACAAACGCTCATCGGAAAAAAAATCAAATGCAAGCAGTGCTCAGGCATCATCCCGGTCACTTTGCCTGAACCGGCTGCTGCCGCAAAAGCCCCCGTTGCAGAACCAGTAATTGCTGTTCCCCCTGCACCCGTCGCGCCGATCGAACCTCCAGCACCGGCGGCTATTCCTGTCGCTCCACTTCCAGTCCCCCCTCCGCCAGCGCCGGCTCCCACACCAGTTGTTGAAGAGGTTGTCCCGCGCCTGCAACCGGAGCCTTCCCCACTCCCTACGCCTGTTGCCAAGTGGACCCCGCCGGAAGTGAGCTTGAACGAGCCATTATCAACGGCCCGCACTTCACCGGGCACAACGGTACTTGTGGGAGAAATCGCCACTCTGAAGTCAAAGCTCGAATCAGCCACCAAAGAATCATCGCGCTTTGTTATGCGCTTGGATGAGGCTGAAAAGAAGGTGCAATATGCCGAAATGCGCGTTCAAGAGGCCGAACATGCGCTTCATGATCTCGCTGGGAAAGCGGCTATTGATGCCATGACCGCTAACCGTAAAATCGCTGATCTGGAAGCTAAGGTCGCTCCACTGGAGTCGAAAATCGCTGCGCTCAATCAATTGCTCGCCTCTATCACAGACGAGTTTGGCCCTGAATTGCTGCAGGCGGAAAAGAGCATAGCCCGACTCAAGGACATCATGGCGTCACGGAATTTGCTGGGCCGATAGCTGGCAGACTGTGATTCATGCGCATCCTCCTGATAACGCCCCCTATGGTGCAAGTAAATGCACCCTACCCGGCTACCGCTTATCTGGCTGGCCTGCTAAAGCCTTCAAAACACAAGGTTGTTCAAGCCGATGCTGCGCTCATGTTGGCACTCCGCATGTTCTCCCGTTCAGGACTACGCCAAGTCGCCAAGGTCATGAAACCTGGAGCTCGTTCACACAGTGTCCGCCATTTCCTACGACACTCAAAAAAGTACGCCTCCACTATCGAACCCGTCATCCGCTTCCTTCAGGGCAAGGATCCCACCTTGGCATGGCGGATTGCCTCTCACCAATTCCTGCCTGAAGGGCCCCGTTTCAAAGCGCTGGCCGAAGCTCATGCCCATCTTGCTCCTACCCTCGGGCATCTGTCCACCCACGACCTGGCCATTCATCTCGCAAGCCTTTACCTTGACGATCTTACCGATGCTATTCGCGATGGCGTCGACGCCCGCTTTGAATTGGCAAAGTACGCTGAGAAACTCGCCGCAAGCGCCTCCTCGTTTGACGGCATCGCCTCCGCCCTGCGCAGGAAACCCACCCTGATTGATTCCATGATTGATGATATAGCTGATGAACTGCTGAACACTCATCACCCTGAATTGGTGGGCTTCACCCTCCCCTTCCCTGGGAATGTCTATGCTGCATTCCGAATGGCACGGCATATCAAAAAGCAGGATCCACACCTTCCCATTGTTATGGGCGGTGGCTATATCAATACTGAGCTTCGCTCACTTTCTGATCTCCGCGTATTCGACTATGCCGACTACATCACCCTCGACGGGGGAGACCGTCCGATCTTGCGTATTATCGAACACTTGGAGAACCTGAAGACTCCGCTTCTAACACTTCTCAATCCCCGCATCACGCCGCATTTCGAACGGACTTTTATCCGCAAAAATGGAAGTGTTTGTTTCCTCTCGGGAAATGGGAATACGTCAGACATGCCATCTCCCAGATTACCTTTGGCCCCCGTCACGCCCCAGTATTCCGAACTACCGCTGGATCGTTATTTCTCCTTGATCGAGTTGCCCAATCCCATGCACAAAATCTGGTCATGTGGGCGCTGGAACAAACTGACGCTCGCTCACGGATGTTACTGGCACCAATGCGCCTTCTGCGACACCAGTCTAGACTACATCCAGCACTATGTGCCCGCTTCTCCCGAATTCCTGATCTCGCAGATTGAGGAGATCATCAGACAAACCGGCCAAACAGGGTTTCACTTTGTGGACGAAGCCATGCCGCCAGTCCTGCTGAGAAAACTTGCGCAACAACTGATCGAACGTGATCTCAAAATCACCTGGTGGGGAAATATCCGCTTTGATAAAGCCTTCACTCCCGAACTCGCCGCCTTACTGGCTAAATCAGGCTGTATCGCCGTAACAGGCGGACTGGAATCCGCTACCGACCGCCTTCTCACCCTTCTTGCAAAAGGATTTAATCTCAACCAAGTCACCCAAGTCACCCATGCATTAAGTGAGGCGGGCATCCTGGTTCACGCCTACCTCATGTATGGCTGCCCCTCCCAAACGATCCAAGACACGGTGGATTCACTGGAATATGTGAGACAACTATTTGAAGCGGGATGCATTCAGTCTGCCTATTGGCATCGCTTTGCACTCACAATCCACAGCCCAATTTATATGGATCCCCGCAAGTTCGGGATCCGCCTCTCAAGGTTCCCAAAATCCAGTTTCGCCCGCAATGAAGTCCCTTTCACGGATTCCGTTAAATGCGATCATCACGCTATGGGCTGCGGACTCCGGAAATCCCTTTACAATTACATGTATGGCACCGGTTTAGATCTCGAACTTCAGGCTTGGTTCGATATCCCCATCCCACCGCCCACCCTCCATACCGATTACGTCTCGCAACGATTGACCGACTGACGCAAAAAAGACTGCAATCGCCGCTAAGGCTTGTGTATGATGCCTCACTTTATGTCTTATCAACTTGTCATACTTAATGGGGAAAAGCATGGGGAACGTCTCACTATCGGACGCTCCCCAGTTACCATTGGACGAGGCAGTTCCTGTGACATTTGTCTACCCGATTCAGAAATCGGCGAACTCCACGCCAAGATCACTCCCCGCGCCGAGCAACTCCAGATTTGCGTCATGGGAGAAACCAACCGCCTCCTGATCAACAAATCAGAAGTTCATGAATCACCCCTTAAACACGGTGATGTGATCGAAATCGGCCATACACGATTATTTGTCCAATCTTACCTCAATACGGGAACGTGGGAAGGCCTTGCGGGCTTCCGCAAATGGCGAAAATTGCTCACCATCGGGCTGCCTCTTTTGGTTTTAGCAACCATTCTCCTGATAGGTAATTGCTCTTTCTTCAAGATTACTCCGCCCCCAACCCCAGCCGCCCGCCTCAGTCGCCCCTACACTAATAATGACACCAATAATACCGACTGGATGGTCACAAATATCCCAACCATACTCATTAACCCAACAGTCATCCTCACCTCATCACCCCCAGAGATTGTCGAAGCCGAAGACATGCTCATTCAGTCGAGGACTAATAATATTGAGCAGGAAATTAAGCTTGCGCAAAGTGAAATGGAATTTGCCACCCGCTTTCTCGATGCAGCCCGCGCACAAAACCCGAAGGAATCGACAGTCCCCGATAACTTCACCAACATGGGCGCCAGCGAAACATCAACAAACCAGGCCGACAACCTAAAGAACTAACGGCCGCCATCATGCGAGAAAAAATTTCAGCCTGCATCCTCACCTATAATGAAGAACGGCTTCCAGTAATTGGCAAATAGTTCAATAGCCATATGGTCAGCAATGCCAACAAATAAACTCCTGTTCCCAGTCCTTCATGAATAACGGAATACGGGAGATCCGTACGGAGTGCGGTTAGCGCAATTGCCACAATTCGAAGAATATTGAACCCCAGCCCGATCACCATGGATGCGGCCAGCAAAAGAATAACACCATAGGCCGGAACTCGACGCTTGAGGGTTAGAATCAAACTTAACACCATCGAGGACATCAGAATACCCATACCACTGCATTCGGTAGCCACGTTGAACACCCCCGCACCTCTCTCCGCAACAAGATAAACTTGAAAGGGCATCGCCTGGACTAAATATTCAATCCGGATGCCGAGGAGTGGCAATATCCAGGCAGACATCCGGCCCGCAAGCAACCTCAGTGTTTCATCAACTTGCGGTACTAATACCAGCATTAGAACCACCACCGCAAACCCCGCAAGTGCGGGATAAAATGCCCTCACCCCATTCTTGCCAAAACAGAACGATAACAAGGCACCCACATTCAGACATAATCCCAAAACCGAAAAAGGCCATACTTGCGCTAGGGATGCCGTCGCCAGAGCCAGACAGGACAGCCCGAATAATAACAAACCGTGGGAATTGATTGCGGGTCGAAACGGCCCCATTTTTACCGCCGTAAGCAGCGCATCTACAAATGCCACACCCAACAACACGAAGGCATTAAGGGCCTGAGTGGTCTGGGCACTCATCTCCCATACCCCACCCATTAGGGGGCCATACGCAATCACCGTGACCGCCAGGATCACAAACAGAAAGAATAGATTTTCACGCTGCTCGCCGCGGCCTTTATCTGGAATGCTGGTCGTCACGATTAATTACTCAGCCCTTGCAATGGAGCGGGGATACGCCCACCACGACGGATAAAGACGGCACAGGAGTGATTATTCACAGGCATAACAGGCCCCCCGCCCAGCAACCCGCCAAAATCTACAAAATCACCGACTTTCTTACCCGGCGCAGGAATCACCCTGACCGCTGTGGTTTTTTTATTAATCATCCCAATGGCGGCCTCATCCGCAATAATGCCGCTCAAGGTTTCCGCTGAAGTATCGCCCGGCAATATAACCATATCCAATCCCACGGAACACACCGCCGTCATGGCCTCAAGCTTCTCGATCGTGAGGGAACCTTCCGCCGCACGAAGCGCCATCGTGGCGTCCTCACTCACCGGGATAAAGGCTCCGCTCATTCCGCCTGCCCGACTCGTAGCCATCGCCCCGCCTCGCTTAACCGCATCATTCAGCAATGCAAGCGCTGCGGTTGTTCCGGGACACCCCACCTTATCCAATCCCAACCCCTCCAGAATGTCTGCGACTGAATCCCCCGGCGCAGGCGTGGGTGCCAATGAAAGATCGATAATATTAAACGGCACGCCCAACCGCGCGGCACATTTTCGCCCCACCAACTCACCCGCCCGGGTAATCTTAAATGCCACCCGCTTGATTTCCTCAGCCACCATCTGCAAATCCAGATCACGTCCCAGTGCCTGAACAACCGCCCGGATGGTACCCGGCCCGGAAATCCCGACAGACAACCCGCCATCTCCCTCTCCCGCTCCTAAAAAGGCCCCGGCCATAAAAGGGTTATCCTCGACTGCATTACAAAACACTACAAGCCGGGCACAGGCACTGCCACCACTATCCGCTGTCAAAAGGGCGGATTCCTTGATGATTTGCCCCATCAGGGCCACAGCGTCCATATTGATGCCAGCTTTAGTCGTTCCAATATTAACCGAGGAACACAAACGGGAGGTTTGCGCCAACGCCCGGGGAATACAACGGATCAAGGCCTCACCCGCCGGAGTCATCCCTTTCTGAACCAAAGCCGAAAAGCCTCCGATAAAATCGATCCCCAGTTCGCGGGCCGCACGATCCAGTTCTCGGGCAATCGGCGTATAATCCTCCGATTCACAAGCCGCTGCCACCCAGGCGATGGGCGTGACAGAAACGCGTTTATTAATAATGGGGATACCATATTCCTGCGCCACCTCCTCCGCGGTCGGCACTAATCGTTCAGCCATTCTCATGACCTTTTCGTAGCACTTCCGGGACACACGCGCGACATCCTCACCCGCACAATCATGGAGGTCAACGCCCATGGTCACAGTGCGGATATCCAGATTCTGGGCATGAATCATGCCCAGCGTTTCAATAATTTCCTGTGAACTGATAGCCATCTTTTATCCCCTGATCGTCCTGCTTAAACTCGATGCATTGCCTGGAATATCTCTTCATGTTGCGAAATGATGGAGAGCCCGGAACTCCTGCCATAAGCTTCCAAAGTCGCTTTCAATTTAGAGAAAGGGACGGAAATCCGCTTGATATCCACCAGCATGACCATTGTGAAAAGATCGCTCATAATCGTCTGGCTCACATCCAGGATGTTAGCATCCACCTTGGCCAGAACCCCCGTCACTCCTGCCATAATTCCAGGACGATCCTCGCCGATTACCGCAATTACAATGCGGCTCTCCGCCTTAACGGCCTGCGAGTCCGCCACAGCCCTCGCATGAGCCGCCAAAACCCGCATTCTTCCCTGTACCTTAACCGGCTTATCCGTTTTCTTCATTTTCGCTTCTCCTCTGAAATCAATGTAACAGCACCATCAGTGCGGTCATTCCCATAAACAATAACCCCAACATAATCTTACTCGTAACAACATTCCGTCGACTCCAGGCGACAAGCGCCGGGGTCTTCATGCCGGCGCATGTCAGCCCCAGCACAATAAGTAACGGCATCACGAAAACCGCATTATACACCAGTAAGTAAACCGTGCACCGCAAAATGGAGTGTCCTCCTTTTAACATCATAACAAGCGCCGGAACATATACCTGCCCCGTACAAACACTCTCCAACACCGTGACGACCACTCCTATTCCGAGCCCCCCCAGGATCAAGTGATGGTTCTGCAGGCCACTTTTGATGACCTGATGAATCATAGATTGAATCTTCATCGGCAATTTTAGCGTGACATCCGAAGCCAAACCCGTCCGATGATATTTCAAAGCGTCCCGAAAGGAGAAGCACGCAAAACCGAGCAGCATCAATATCAGACCACCATCAATGACTCCCTTTAATGCGTGAAAAGCAGTCAGAAAGCCCAACACCTTCAAAAGGCCAAACCCAATCCCCAAATACGTCACAAAACAAGCCGCGAGAAACGCCAGCCCGGAGAGCCACATTCGAGGCACCCCGATCCGCGCCGCCGAAAGGAAACTCATAAAAAAGACCAACGCTGAAATGGCACAGGGATTGATGCTATCCACCGCAGCAGCGGAGATCACCCCCAGAATCGTAAACCGATCAATTCGACGCTGCAAAAGCGAGACATCAGTCAATCCCGTACCGGCCTCTGCAGGGAGGGGCGCGGGGCTGGCACCCGTCTGATACCGGATCAACGCCTGATCCAAAGCGGGGAAAAACTGTTTTTTGATGCGATCCACACCTGGCAGATAATCCCGTCCATCCACGACCATACAGACCGGCTCATTATCCTTAACATGAGCAGCCTCCTGATAATGAACCAGAGCAAGATAATTAGACTGAATGCCAATGTCTCGCTCACGGAGATCAAAGTAGCCCGAAAACCGTTGTTCCAATTCAGGTAACACCGTCCCCCGCACCTCAGCACAGCTATCGCACCCCACTTCAAAGAAAAACTCAATCACCACCCTGGCAGACGCAACATCCGAGGGGCCTGTCTGCCCCCATAGCGGCAGAGCTATAAGGAACAGCATTAACCAAAGTATGCGCTTTGTAATCATGGAATAAAACAGGCATGGACGAACGACCACTCTTCCCGATTTCGCGGATCACATGACCTCAACAACCCAGCCGAATCGATCCTCTTCCTCACACAATTGGATACGCGTCAAATGATCGTACAAAGATTGAGTGACCGGCCCCACCTCAAAATCTTGATAAATTTTCACCTGGTCTTCACAAGTAATGGAGCCAATGGGACTAATCACGGCGGCGGTACCGGAACAGAAGGCCTCATCGGCCGAAAACGCCTCCTCCACCGATAGACTCTTCTCGATCACCTGCAATCCCATGACATCCTGAGCAATCTGCATCACCGATTTGCGGGTGATGCCTGGCAATATCGAACCAAGCTTGGGCGTCAGCAACGTATGGTCCTTCACACAGAAGAAATTAGCCGCGCCCACTTCCTCGATATACTTATCCTCATGCGCATCCAGATAAATACACTCGTTAAATCCTTTAGCCTTGGTGATTTTTGCAGGCAGCATGGCGCCCGCATAGTTACCAATAGACTTCACTCCGCCCGTCCCCTTCGGTGCTGCACGGTGAAAATCACGAGTGATCTCAAGCTTGATGGGTTTGACACCTGTTTTGAAATATTGGCCCACAGGCGAGACATACACCATAAAAGTGAATTCTGGAGCAGGAGAGACCCCCAACACTGGCCCCGTCCCCCAAAGACACGGACGAATGTAAAGACTGCCTTTCCCATAAGGAGGAACAAAGGCTACATTCCGGCGCACAATCTCACAAATCACCTCCACAAACCTATCCACAGGGAATGGAGGCATACAGACACGATGGGCGCCCTCAGTCATACGCTTTCCGTTTTCGGAAGGACGGAACAACACCACTTTCCCGGTTTTCGTCCGCATCGCCTTGAGACCTTCAAACAAACCCTGGCCATAATTCAACACCCCTGCGGCTGGAGAAATGGGGATGTCCCCATAAGGCAGACAGGCCCCTTTATCCCACACACCATCTGCCTTACATTTGCTGATGAACATGGTATCACCGGGGGTGATTGAAAAACACAGTTTGTCAAAATCAATTTTGGACGACATGACCTAACTCCTAATCTATTTCGCTTCCTCAAATCCAAGCTTCATGACTTGCAAATTCCGACCGATAAGCGAGTGAAGCTTGACCGAAGGAATTTTATTAATGGCCGTTTCTACGGCTTCAAAAGAAACTATACGGGTCAACTTGATAACGGCACCCAGCATCACCATATTAGCCATGCGGCCATCCCCGTGCTCGAGCGCAATACCAGTAGCATTAATATATACCGCTTTAACATCCGGACGTGAAATCCGCTTATTGACCAGGCTTGAATTCACAAACATCAATCCGCCTGAAGCCACCTTGCCATGAAAACAATCGTAGGACGCCTCATCCATGACCATCAAAACAGTCGGATCATTTACGATCGGCGAATTAATCTCGTGATCAGATACCACAATGGTACAACTCGCCATTCCCCCACGCATGGCGATACCGTACGAAGGAAAAAATGTCACGTAACGGTTATCCGCCATTCCGGCATTGGCCACCAAAGTCCCCAGTGAAACGATGCCCTGACCACCAAATCCGGAAAATATGCAACGATGCTCCATGATACGCCTTCCTATGCCCCTGGTGTGACAGAAACACCACCCACCTTGAACTCGCCCAATGGGTATTGAGGCACCATCTTCTTATCAACAAAATCCAAGGCCGCAACGGGCTGCATACCCCAGTTGACCGGACAGGAAGAAAGAATTTCCACCAACGAAAACCCCTGCCGCTTGAGTTGCACATCAAAAGCCTTCTTAATGGCTATCTTTGTCTTGATCACATTTGCCGGAGTATGCACCGTCGTGCGCGCCAGATAGGTCACTCCCGCCAGGCTCTGAAGCATCTCACAAACACGGAGCGGATTCCCCATCCCCAATGACGCATCACGCCCGTTCGAGCAAGTCGTGGCCGTCTGCCCCGCGAGGGTCGTGGGAGCCATCTGGCCGCCAGTCATTCCGTAAATCGCATTATTCACGAAAATGGTGGTGATGTTTTCCCCGCGATTGGCGGCATGAATTATTTCCGCTGTACCGATCGAAGCCAGATCCCCATCTCCCTGATAGGCCAGAACAAACGTATCCGGACGGGCTCGCTTGATACCCGTCGCTGCCGCAGGCGTTCTGCCATGGGCTGACTGACAGACATCCAGTCCCAGAAAAGTGTAGGCCAGGATGGAACACCCTACTGGCGCCATAAAGACGCAATTGTCAGCGAGATTGTATTCTTCAATCAATTCGCATAGCACCCGGTGCACCACCCCATGTCCACAACCCGGACAATAGGGAGAAGGCTTGGCATCCCACAACGAGGATCGTCCGGCAATTTTTTCCATTTCCATATCGCTCATAAAACACTTGCCTCAGGAAATTTCCCAATCAATCACGGTTCCCCGCGTGGCGATTTTGCCTGCTCTTTTTTGCACCAGCACATGCTCAATAATTTCCCTGATATCGATCTCACGCGGAACTCCGCCACCCGGCCGGCCATGAAAATGGATCGCCGCATCACCTAGCCCCGCCAACTTGACGTCTTCAATCATCTGCCCCAGACTCATCTCAACCACAAGAAATTCAGGGGTTTTCCGGGCCGCCTGCGCAATGGCTCTATAGGGAAACGGCCAGAGCGTGATCGGACGGATTAAGCCCACCTTCAACCCCCTGGCGCGCGACTGGCGTAACACTTCCTTGCAGATGCGGGAGGTCGTTCCATACGCGACTAAAATCAGATCCGCATCCTCACAATCAAGCATTTCAACCATGAGTTCGTTTTTCTTAATTTCCTCATACTTGGCTTTGAAAAGCCAGTTCCACTCCTCAACAACGCCTTCTTCCAATGAAAGAGAGTTGATCAAGTTGGGTTTTCGTCCATTCCGGATCCCCCCCACTGCCCACGGTTTGGGCGGTGGGTTCGGGGTGCTCTCGCTCAGTACCACAGGCTCCATCATCTGTCCGATAATGGCATCCCCCAAAATAAGCACCGGATTGCGATAGCGGTCTGCCACATCAAACGATTTGGTGGTCAGGTCGGCAGCCTCCTGCACCGTAGCTGGAGCATACACCACCAGATGATAATCACCATGCCCGCCCCCCTTGCAGGCCTGAAAATAGTCCGCTTGCGAAGGCGCAATATTACCCAGGCCGGGCCCCCCCCGCATGATATTCACAATCACCGCAGGCAGCTGAGCCCCTACAAGATACGAGATTCCTTCCTGCTTGAGGGAGAGTCCGGGACTCGATGAACTTGTCATACTGCGCATGCCTGCCGCTGCGGCGCCATACACCATATTGATTGCCGCCAATTCACTCTCCGCCTGAATAAACGTCCGGCCTTTCGCAGGCATATGCACAGACATGTAGGCAATCAGTTCATTTTGGGGTGTAATCGGATAGCCGAAATAGGACTGCACGCCAGCTCGAATAGCTGCTTCAGCAATCGCCTCGTTTCCCTTCATTAACACTCGTTCGCCCATAAGACACCCATCAACCCTTAATGATTCGCTTTAGAGCGCCACACCGAAATGGCACTGTCAGGACACATCAGAGCACATAACCCACAACCCGTGCACAGCTCTGGTTGAGCCGAAACCATGAAACGATATCCATATTTGTTAACCTGCTCCGGATTGGATAGCTTCAAAACATTGAACTTACACGCTGTAAGACAGAGGCCGCAGCCCTTACACAAATCCATGTCAATTTCCGTTTTACCTTTTGCCATGCGATTATCCCGATCACTCGATAAATAGGGATTAAAATTTACGACGATTCCCCTCAACCAGCAATAAAATATCGCCACCCAACAATAAAATCGAGCCTTTCCTGATAATTTCAGACTTCCTGTTATGTTGAGCTCAACATAACAGGAAGTCTGAAATTACGAGGGGATCTCTATTTCCAAATCCTAGCGAACTCTTTCGGCTCCGCCAGCGTTTAATCTGTTTGAGACCTACAGAAGGAAGTATATAATGCTCAGGTAGCACTTAATAGAAGGAGTAGTCTTATGAAAAAACAGGCGTTTATCTGTCATCTGGTCGTATTAAGCCTCGTAACCTCGATGTTCACCGCATCCGCCGCCTCGGAGACGCTCGTCACCAAACAAGCTGTTGGCGGCAAAATTGACATCTCCACGTCCAAGGAAACCGAAGCCGCCCTCAACCGGGGACTGGACTGGCTGGCCGCCCAGCAAAAGGAAGATGGATCCTGGTCGGAAGCCAGTTTTCCCGCCCTGACGGCACTGCCGCTCTGGGCGTTCAGCATGAGTAATCATCCTAAAAAAGCCGAAGTCACGGCCAAAGCCGCAAAATTCATCTTGGGCAACGTCCAGGCAGATGGCGGCATCTATCGCAAAATTCCCGGCAAGGGAGGCGGACTCAGCAATTATAATACCGCCCTCTGTATGATTGCCCTCCACTCGCTCAATGACCCGCAGTATACCCCCATCGTTCTCAAAGCCCGGAAGTTTGTGGCCGCCGGACAACATTTCGGCGATGACCGCTATGAAGGCGGAATGGGCTACGATCGCGAAAGCGGCCGCGACTATACCGATTTAAGCGATTCCGTCATTGCCTATGAATCCATGCGCCTGACCCAAAGCGCCGAGGATCTTCGCGATAAATCAGAGGCCCATGTGGATCTGGATTGGGCCGCCGCAGTGCGTTACCTCGACCGACTCCAAAATAAGCCGTCCACCGGCGCTGAAAATGCCGGGGGCTTCGCTTACCGGCCTGATGAGAGCAAGGCGGGCACCACCACCAATAAGGAAGGTATCGTCGTCTTTCGATCCTATGGCAGCATGACCTACGCAGGTTTGCTGAGTCTGATCTATGCCGATGTAAACAAGAATGACCCGCGCGTTCAATCAGCCTTTGATTGGGCCGCCAAACATTGGACACTGGACGAAAACCCCGGCATGGGCGATCAAGGGCTCTATTATTTCTACGGCGTCCTCAGCAAGGCCCTGGCCGCCTATGGCCGCGATGCCATCCCCGCCAAGGATCAAAGTCAGATCATGTGGCGCGAGGCACTTGTAAAGAAATTGGTCGGCCTTCAAAAAGTGGATTCCAAGACCGGCCATGGCTATTGGGTCAACACCAATAACCGCTTCTGGGAGGCCAATGACGTCCTGGTGACCTCCTATACCGTGTTGGCCCTCGAAGTGGCGATGGGGAAATAGAGAGAATTCAGAAGCCAGAATTCAGGATCCAGCATGTTGAATTCCGAAAAAATACTGACTACTGGATACTGTCTCCTGAATTCGCTCTTTTTAACGCCTCATTCATGCTTCCGGTGCGATAGCCTTGAAGATCGGCGGCAACATATTTAAAGCCCACTTCTTTGGCAGCCTTAATCACCTTCGCCCTCACTTCGGGATCACAGAGCCGGGCAATCTCCGAGGGCTCAACCTCAATGCGGGCAATCTCGCCATGGTGCCGGACGCGCAATTGGCGGAAGCCCATACCCCACAACGCTCGCTCAACCTGATCAATCGCCTTCAGCTTCTCTTCAGTGATCGGAGTTCCAAACGGCACCCGCGAAGCCAGACAGGCCAAAGATGGCTTGTCCGCTGTCGGCAAATTCATCTTACGGGATAACTCCCGGACCTCAGCTTTGGTCAAGCCTACTTCTAACAAAGGACTTCTCACACGACCTTCTGCCATCGCACGTCGCCCGGGCCGGATATCGTCTAGATCGTCTACCGTGCTGCCATCAACGATGACCTGAATTCCCTCGCGGTCAGCCACCGCCCGAACATAATGCACAAGCTCTTTTTTGCAATAATAGCAACGGTCGGGCGGATTTTCAGAAAAACATGGATCATCAATTTCATGGGTTGAAATTTCAATCTGCCGAATGCCCATATGCCGCGCCTGCTCAGTAGCCTCTTTTTGTTCCCATTCAGGATAGGTTGAGGATAAGGCCGTTACTGCCACGGCGCGGTCACCTAAGACCTGTACTGCGACCGCCGCCAAAAACGTGCTATCCACACCACCAGAATAGGCCACCACCACTCCATCAGTTTCTCTCAATAGATCCTGAAGTTTGATTAATTTATTTTGCATGCGCTTCTTTTACCTCTTCCCCTGCCCTCAAATACAACGTCACTGCCGGGGCATCCACATTCGTTGCCGCAATCCGCCATTCGCCCCATGCCGTATTCATTGTCGAATTACTCACTGTAACGGCCCAACCTTGTTGACTCGCCTGATCCACAATAGCCTGTCGCTCCATCCCTGACAAGGACTGGGATAAGATTGTTTCCCCTTCAAGCACCGCTGATGTGCGAAGTTGGGAAAAATGTTCAGCGCGCAGGGACTGAAGATGGACATTTACCAATACCCCGACAATGATCCCGAGAATCGCAAGCGCCACGAGAGACTCTATCAATGTGAATCCTGATTTATTCACAGAACTCACAGATTCGCGCTACTTATGTCTGCCGCCTCACCCGTACCGCTCTCTTCTCCATCGGCACCGTAGGACACAATTTCATACGGCTCCCCTTTCCTGCCGGGCACAAGATAGATATAGGCATTCCCCCAGGGATCCTTGGGTAGGTTGCGACTTTCCAGATAGCCTTCGGCGGGGTAATCCTTCGGCACCGGAGGAATGGATGACGCCACGCATAACGACTCAAGTCCCTGCGAGGTGGAGGGATACTGGGCATGTGCGGCCTTGTACATCTGCAAGGCTGTCTGAAACGTTTTGATCTGGGCACGGGAAGCCTCGAGTTTGGCTTTCCTCAAATAGCCGGATACCGATAACCCCACCACTCCTGACAAAATGCCAATAATCGTCATGGCAATCAGAATCTCAATTAACGTAAAACCACTTTTCTTATTCATTCATCCTCCCGCTCACCACCCAGTTTGCCACCACAGAATTTTTCATAGAGGGAATCCAATTTCGCGATATAGTACGGCACATTCTCATCCCGCTCAACGGGATTCCACTCGGCCACCAATCGCGCCGCAGCAAACACCTGCACCGTTTTCTTCATTCCTGCCACGTAGTATGACAACTGATCCCCGGCTCGATAGTCCCGTCCAGACGTTAACGCCAGCTCATACGCTGCGTTCCGCCCACGGCCTTTCCCTTCAATCTTGGCGGCATAGGTAGCAGGCGCATCCTGCAGCGTTTCGGTTTTGGCCAGCATCGTAATAGGCCACTGCCGGTCCCGGATAGCTGATTCATATTGCGTTTTTAACGCCGGGATCTCGACCTCTTTTCCTTCCAGTTTAAGTCGAATCATATCACGCAGAAAATTCCGTTGAAACAGCTCCAGCCCGCGCGACTTCAACGCAGCTCCCTTAATAATAATCTCCTGCTTATCGGTCAGCAGCGCATAATTTTTCATTTTGTAGCTGAACATCGCCACATATTCGCCATCAAACTCAACGTCAATGCCTTCGGGCAGGGAAGCTGAAAAATGGCTTCTGAATGATTTCTGGCTGACGCCCCCTTCGGTCGGGGGGACAAAATAGACGCCATCCGTATCAATCTCAACTGGCTGGGCCCCATTTTTTTTCAGCCAGTCAATCATGTGGTGCAACAGGTCTCGCCCTTCCGAAGCCACCCGCTCGGCGGCATCGAAATCGCTGAAGCGTACCTGATCGAATCCAAGATAACCGTAGAACGAGTTGATCAATATCTTGAATGTGGCCTGCAACGCACCAAAATGCAACTTCTCCCCCTCAGAGAATGCCTCCTGCTCATGACGCTTGGCATCCAACCGGAAACGCCGTAACTGTTCCAATAGCCGGTGGAACACTTCGAGACTGTCAGTTTTGGGTCCGATTTTACGTGTCAACATGAGCGAAGGGTAAAGTGAGCGCACATCGCAATGATGCACATTCCGGATAACGCCCTCCATAAACATATCTGTATATCCCCCGGCAAACGGACGACCTCGTTCGGGCATAGGGATGGCCCGTTTCTGGTGGAGATATTCCCGCAAAATCAGGGCATCAATCTTGGTGGCGTTGCCGCGAATGGCGATGTTCTGGTACGAGAGGGGAATCATCTGGGCTTGAATAAATGCACTTTGGGAAAGCAGGCGGCTCAGCGCTTCTGTTTCCTGAATGTCATGCAAGGCATACTGCATCAACTTTTGGGGATTGCGCTTAAACTCTGCTGAAATTTCACTGCCTTCAATGTAGGTCCGATTTGCAGGGGCAATTCCAAAATGTCGCGCCACTTCCTTGAGACCATACCCGGCAAGCGCACGGTGGGTAATATCATAAGCCTGCACCATAAAATAAGTGTCGACGATCTGCCGTCCGAACACTTCAAACCGCGTAAATGAGATTGTCCGTTCCCCGACCGAGAACCGGCTCGGACGCGAATCAGGGGGCGCCCCATTCCGACCAATCGACAGCTTTACCCCGCCCCGCTTTGCTCGAGCAGCGATATAGGGCAGGTCGAAATTGAAAATGTTATGCCCCTCAATGACATCTGGATCCCGCTCCCGTACAATGGCAACAAACCGCTCCAGCATCGTCTTCTCGTCCAACTCATCACCAGACAACACCTCACTCCAACCCGATGAATCGCCCATCGCAATCGCAATCAACCGGTCTCCCTCACGAGCCGCATTACAGAAATCATAGCCTTCCGTAGTGTAGCACTCGATATCCACCTGCATCCGGCGTAGATCTGCAAAGTTAAGGCCCTTGAAAAGGGTCTGGCCCGTTTGAATCAGATATTGCTGAACAGGATCCGTCAGCAAGAAGTAGGGCGCCTGTGGATTCCCCGCCATAACCCCGGTCTCTTTCGCCAACCAGGCTTTGGCTTTCTGACAGGCCTTCCAGGTCGGAAAATTGGCCCTCCAGCGGAAGGGCGCATCTCCCTTAAGCGCGATCACTTCCACGCCCTTCTCGAGCCCCTCCAAAAGTGCTTTATCAGCTATCAGAATAAAGGGAGAGAAAGAGACTTCAGTCTGGACCGTTCTCCCCTCCTTCCGCCAAAATAATACCATCTGATCCTGAGCAGCGCGCTCAACATGCTCCACGGCCATCAAACCCGTAGCCGGATCAGCCCCCATCAGGAGCGGATCAGAAAATAAAACGTTTGTTTTAGCGGTCATAGTTTCTTGCATATTAGCCCTTCCATATACAAAAAACAAGAATTCGAAAACCTAACCACGGAACGAAGAGAAACGATGAATTGTCAATAGACGCCCTATGGATGAGGCATTATAGTTCTCCTTCAACAAAGCCGGAATAAAAGGAGAAGGCAATGATCAAGGGATTGGCTCATGTGTGTATTTCTGCGTCGAACTTGGCGGCATCAGAGCGCTTTTACTGCCAGGGGCTGAGTTTAAAGAAGGCATTCGACTTCATTCGTAACAACCAGGTTGTCGGGTTTTATCTGGAACTGAGCCGGGGCGGCTATATCGAAATTTTCCAGCGGGACGAGATCGATACCAAAGCGAGTTGTCCGATTCAGCATTTCTGTTTGGAAGTGGATGATATCGACTCCACGGGCCTTCGCCTGACCCAAAACGGATATGAGGCAACGAAGAAAATGCTGGGCGCTGATCAAAGCTGGCAGATGTGGACCACAGATCCAAGCGGAGTCAGGATTGAGTTTCATCAATACACCGACCGCAGCTCTCAAATCACCCACGAAAACTGCATTTTGAAGTAAATTACCCGCACTCCAAAAGGGTTTACATACCTTCATTGTAGTAGACGGAAAGTCCGTCTTTGCCGGGAGCGATAAAATCCAAGCGACCGGTACCACGAAGATCGGCCAGGGCAAAATGGATCCCGCAACCTTTCCCCTCGCCGATCGAGCCATAATCAATGACCTGCTTGGCAAAAGATTCGCCATTCCATTTAAAATAGTAAATTCCCAGGTCATCCCATTCGCCCGCTTCGTTCCCGCAATGGGCACGATGACGTTTGCCGGTGACAAGTTCGTGCTGGCCATCTCCGTCGATGTCGACCCACTGCATATCGTGATATTGTGCATTATAGGGATCGATCGGATGGTGTATCCATTCGCGTTTGCCACTTGAAATCTTCTGTTCGCTCCACCAGAGCCCATACCCATGAGCGTTACCAGTGATGATTTCATTTTTGCCGTCACCATTAAGATCAACCACCAGCATTGGAATACTGGCCGCCCAACCCCAAGGCGGGGACGGAAAGTCTTCATGCCAAATCCAGCGGCCATGCTCGGGATCGGCAGGCGCCTCCAGCCAACCATTGCACAAAATGATGTCCTTTCGCCCGTTCCCAGCAATATCGCCACATCCCAACCCATGCCCCTGCCCCTTGCCTTCAAAGGTATGGATGACCACTTTCTTAAATTTGCCTGTACCTTTACCCTTGGTATCGACGATCAGCTTGTAGTAGGCCACTTCCGGATTAGGCGGGGTGTTCGGGAAGATTTCGAGAACCCCATCACCGTCAATATCCCAGGCACGGGTCGTTTCGACATTGCCGGTCACGGCGATAACGTGCTCCGTCCATGGTTTCGTCGGATCTTCCGGACACTCGCGCCAGCGCAGGTTATTCCCCCACCAGCCACCAGTAACGAAATCGGTGCGTCCATTACCGTTCACATCCATGGCAATAGTTGAGAAATCATCAAAATATTCGCCAGCCGGTTTCACTTCACCGATGAAGTGCTTGCGGCGGAAATCGGGGCCCTGGTACCAGAAAGCCCCCGAGACAATGTCAGGGATACCATCACCATTGACGTCAAAGACGCCTGCTGATTCGTAAGTTTCGTCAGAGATCCAAACACGCTTCCATTTCAGTGGCATACATTTCTCCTTATTTCGAACAGTCCTTTAGACGCCCTTATAGTGCGTGAGGAATTGGCGCGCGACACGCATATCTTCAAGTGCCTCGGACGCCTCACACATGGGTTTGATCTCGCCTTTGATGGCGCGGATGAAATTGACCGCCTGCTGGCGCATGGCATGTACCCAGGGCATTTGCGGCTCAATAAACTGGGGCTGTACCCCGTTCCCGGGATCACGGAAGAAGGTGACACGTCCAGCGCGGTTCAATGTCAGCGGCGCTGGCAGTTCCACTTTGACCCATCCTTTTTCAAAACAGACCAGGGCTGACTCCTGCCAATCAATGGACGATTGGTATGGGGTCATTTCAATCGTGCAGGGGATCCCGCTCTTGCTTTTGCCTACCAACAGCACCGCCGTAGGATCTACATGAGTGACTTCATAACTCTCACCCAGCATATGGCGCATGAGATTTACCTGATGGATATAATAATTCACAAAGCTGATATAGGTATCATAGTCCGCCTTACTCAGTGACGCATCAGCCGGATCCCATTGCATCTGCGGGGCAGGGTCATGACTGCTGATCAAGTCATAGAAGCCCCCTGCCACCCAGTCCCCAGCTGGCATCAATAAACGGACATATTTCATTTTACCCAATTCGCCCGTTTGCTTAAGTCGTTCAATCTCCACCTTGGCTGCCATGGTTGCCGGGTCGCTGCGCTTGTGGTACCCCACCATGTGAAAGGTGCCGCTATTGGCGACGGCTTTGACAATCTTCTCGCCCATTTCGATAGTACCGGCAATCGGTTTTTCGGTAAATACAGGTATCTTAGATTTCAGCAAGTCAGGAATCAGCGTTCCGTGACGTGTAAACGGTTGTGAGGCGACAATACCATCCAGTTTCTCGCTCTTCAGCATTTCCTCATGGGAGGGGTAGGTTTTGGGAATGAAATAACGTTGCGCCACCTTACGTGCAATCTCCGGGCGCAATTCAGCAAGGGCGACAACTTCGCAAAGTTCAGAAAGGGCTGCATAATTCTTCAAGTGAGCACATTGCCCCATGCCACCAACACCGACGAAGCCAATTTTGATTTTCTTATCTGACATATGAGTTTTCCTATTTAATATTTAATACCTTTACACCTGAGCAAGTTTCCCAAAACGGTTTGCAATCGCTAGAGCCGGGTCTACCGGCACCTCCTGGCGTTTGACATGAGCCGGCACCTTGATAGGCGGCACAGCTCGAAGTTTACGATCTTTGAATTGCGGCAGGTAGCGCGCCTCAGCCTCCAGCATTTCCGAGACCATGCTTCGAATTTCCGCAAGGGTCAGAACTGACGCGGTAAGCGGATCCAGCGCAATTGCCTGCATCACTAATTCCGGATCACCTGTGAAACTGGCTTCAACAGTCAACCCCTGCACCAGAACGTTAGTCATGTTGAGCGCGGCACATTGCACAGGCAAATCCCCGACAACCGTCGGATGCAGACCCATTTTATCGACATAGATCGGAACTTCGACGCAACACCCATTTGGCAGATTAGTGATCAAACCATCATTGCGGATATTGCCATTCAGCCTGAAGATATTCCCGGTCTCTTTGGCTTCAATGATATGCGAGCAGTATTCGGCACTGCGAGGACCAAGCAGGGTCGATTCGATGGAGAGCGGGTCGAGGGTCTTGAACTTCTCGTCCAGCATCTTGCAGTACTTGTAATAGGCACCCGTTTCACCTCCAAACGCTGGCTCGTCACAATAGAGATCCAACGCCCTCTTGTTCTTACGGAAATAGGGAAGATACTCGGATAGATGGCCCGTGCTTTCAGTCATGAAATAGCCAAAGTGGCGCATCACTTCGGCACGCACCTTCTCGTTGACATAGTACCCCGGCTTTTCAAAGTTGCTCTTGAGCAAGGGGTAAAGATCGCGCCCCTCCTTTTCGAGCTTGAGAAACCATGCCATGTGATTGATTCCAGCGGCGACAAAATCAATTTCCTCTTTTTTAGCGCCAACATAACTGGCAATCAGATCCATCGTGGTCTGAACACCATGGCAGAGTCCAACGAACTGGAGCCCCGGCACCTTTCCAAGTGCCCAGCAACACATGGCCATCGGGTTAGCGTAGTTGAAAAGAATCGCGTTGGGGCAAAGCTCCTGCATGTCTTTCGCAATGTCAAGCAGGGCCGGGATGTGGCGCAGGGCACGAAAAACACCCCCAGGCCCCATGGTGTCGCCAATGCACTGGTCCACACCATATTTCATGGGGATCTCATAGTCCTGAGCGAACTCAGAAACGCCGCCGGACTGGATCATGACCACCACATAATCGGCGCCCTTGAGCGCTTCCCGTCGGTCCGTCGTGGCCGTGACCCGAGCCTCCACGGAATTGTCCTTGATCATGCGATTGACGAAGTCATGCATTTTGTCCAGACGCTTGTGCGTCAGAGCCATCAGGCAATACTCACTTCCCTTCAAGGCGGGGGTAGATAGAAAATCCGAAATGAGCGTTTTGCCAAACACCAGACTGCCCGCACCGATCATTGCTATTTTAGCCATTGAAGACCTCCCGGATATTGCTTTTAATTGCCCGCATTGCTTTCGTCAGTAAAGTCCATAACGCTTGAGATATGTGCGCAATATGATATTCTTTAGCCCTGCAGTAAATGGCTGGGATTGCTAATTATTGTCTGAAATTGCTATTCACCATGAATACATCACGATTTCTATCGATTGGAAGGCAAACGCGTCATACGCAATGGGAAATGGGCTCACACGCACACCCTTTTTATGAAATGATTCTTATCATAGAAGGGTCACAGTACGTCGAAATTAGGGGACAAAAGATCAAGGCCACGGCTGGCGACATTCTCTTCTATCCTAAACGTGTCCCGCATGCTGAATGGACTGCCCCGAACGATATACTCGAGAGTGCCTTTCTAGCGTTCGACTGGAACGAGCCTCCCGAAGAGATATCCATCAAGGTACGTGATCGACATGGCCGGATTCGCATCCTTATGGAATGGCTGACAGCTGAGATAAAATCGCACAAGCTGCTAACTCCAGCCCTGACTCAGTCACTTTGCGACGCCCTACTGGTGCAATTCAAAAGTTTATGGATGTGTGCTGATCAGGATTTTGTTGAGGGAGTGCGCCGTCAAGTACGCGAAAGAATCCATGAACCGGTCACACTTGATTGGATGGCCGCAGCAGCGGGCATGAGTAAATTCCACTTTGTCCGTCAGTATCGCAAACTGACGGGACGTACGCCCATGGAGGACGTCCGGGCACTTCGTGTGGAATATGCACGAGACCTGTTACTGACAACCTCCCTTCCTCTAAAAGTCATTGCCGGGAAGGCCGGCATGGGGGATCAGTACCATATGTCACACCTCTTCAAACGGTGCATGGGCACGAGTCCCGGAAAATTACGTTTTCGTAATCGACAATAGTCACTGATGATTATTCAAAACCCTTATTTCATCGCAGCGCCTTTATTCTAACGCCATGATTCTCGCAAGCCAGTTCCACGCGTAACGATCAAACGCAGGTGACCACGCATGTCCGATATTTGGACAGGTCATAATCTCTTTCTGTCCTCTGACGGTCTGATAAACGGCATACACCGAGGTGGGAGACGAGACGGTATCCGTAAGCCCCGCACACATCAACACAGGACAGGAAACCTTTGCCGCAAAATTCAAAACGTCGAAATAACTATCTACCCGTGGCGCCTTGTCATCTTCTACCCAGTCCTTAGTAATCCCCGTGCGGCCATCGGAATGCTTTGCATTCAGATACAAACTATTATTATCAGTAGATCTCCCCAAATATTGGGAATTCTTAAGATCAACCGGCTCCCCATGCATATGAATCGTCAACGTGGCATAACCGTGGCGCGCAGGCTCCAGCGGCTTGGCAAACCAGGCATAGACGCGCTGCTGGCCAACGGTGGCGAAATCCACCTTGTATAGTTCCACCTTGGGTGGCTGGATGTGGGGCGGAACGGATGAGCAGGCCTCTATCAAAGCCATTCAGGTGAGTCTCGATGCCGGCATCAACCTCATTGACACCGCCCCCGCCTACGGACTCGGAATGGCCGAGATACTGGTTGGTAAAGCCATTAAGGGTCGCCGGGACAAAGTGGTACTGGCCACCAAATGCGGCCTGGTCTGGCACACAAAACAGGGAAATCATTTCTTTCTCGACTGGCCAATCCCCATGGCTCTACGCGAATATTTAGAGGACAGGGAACTGCAAATCAACCAACTCCCCCATCCCCGCAATTAGATCCAACTCAAGGCAGCTTGATGCGAGCCAGTTTCTGCTCGGACACAGACGCCAGCGGCAACCGGACAGCCGGTGTGATGGGAACGCCCTGCGCCCGAAGCGACGCCTTCAGCCCTGCAAAAAAGTTACCCGTCGCCACCAGGGAATCAATAAAGGCAATTGCCTGAGCCTGCAAATCGCGCGCCGACTCCCAATCACCGCGATTGAAAGCCTCGATCAATTTAAGGTAAATCGGGGCAATCGCATTGTAGGTTGAACCCACCCCGCCCTCGGCGCCCATAGCCAGCGCACCCAGCAGCATTTCGTCACGCCCCCAAAGCACGTCAAATCGTCCACCTGCCACACGCAAGGCGGACATATAATCGCCCATAGCCTCAAAGGTAAATTTGATGCCCGCCAGACTCGGAATACGATCCGCCGCGCGCGGAAGAAAGTCCGCGATACTGACATTCACCCCATTCATTGAGGGCATGTGGTAAAAATAGAACGGCAATTCGGGCGCCGCTGCCGCGATCGGGGCACACCAGTCGACCAACCCGTCGATACCAGCCGGTTTAAAGAAACCAGGAGCCATCACCGCGATCGCATCGGCACCAATGGCCTGGGCATGCTGCGACAAGCGTTTGCATTCAGCCACGGAGTTGTGTCCAACGTGCACAAATAACCGCATGCCCGACGGCAATACCCGCCGCCACTCGGCCGCCAGTTCCTCCCGCTCTTCGGTGCAGAGCGACATCCCTTCGCCCGTGGTACCGTTGACAAATACCCCAACAACCCCCTGCCGCCGGAGGTGCTCAGCCAGCGGAGCCACCACACCCAGATCAATACTACTATCCGCGCGGAATGCCGTAGGCGGCGCCGCAACCAAACCCTTTGTTTTCATTGTTATCCTTTTTGTAAGAATTGTTTATCAAACCGTGCCAGTCGCAAAAATCGGGTGTCACACATATGAGTGACGGCATCACACTCGTAGAAGCAGAGTGCCGTACCGTCTGAAAGACAGGCTAGATCGCTGTAGCCGGCAGGTCCCTCTTCGAGGACTTTGGTGAGTGGCCACGTAGTGCCGTCATCCAAGCTCATCTTGACGGTCAGGTGCTTACGATCAAAACACGGATTAGGGGTTTGATTGATGGGATCCGGATTGGCAAACAGAAGCCGACCCGCCTGATCACCTGCGGCCCAATCATGACGCAGGATACTAGCCATGCAAACCGGATCCTGCAAGGCGTTGTCAAACCCGCGAACCTGCCAGCCTGAGACGCCGTCGGGACTAATCGCAACGAGGCGGCGATGGAGCACCGATTCACTACGGATATTGTTCACCGGCCCATTGCCATATGTTGTGTGGTCGACCAGCTTCACAGCGGGTGCAAAAGTTTTTCCACCATCGGTGCTACGCCGTATCAACACATCGATAAAATCGTAGTCACCGCCATTCCGTTTCACGCCTTAAGTGAATCCGGTTTCCCGGACCAAACATGCCGCCTCATCCCATTTGCGGCAACCTCGGGAGTATCTTTACAGAGTTCTTCGAGTAATGAGAGATGACGATTCTCAGGCTCACGCAGCGGCATGGCCATCAACAGGTTGATGCGGTAGAATAACCCAATTTGCATCACGCGCCGATACTCGCGAAGAAGCGCCGGACACGCGGAAAGCTCGACCAAGGCCACATGAAATGCAACTTCACTAACCGCACGCTGGGAATCTGATTGCTCAACTGAGTCGGCGGCCGCTGCCAAGGGAGTCAGACTCGAAAGATTCCGCCGCACGCGCTCCCCACAAATCATGCGAGCCGCCTGACACTCCAACGCCTCACGGACGACCAGATGTCCACGCACATCCTCCCTGCAGGCGGATCGCACCCGAGTCCCCTGTCGCGGCAGGGCCTCCAGAAAACCGTCACGCTCCAACTGAATCATGGCTTCATGCACCGGCGCGGAACTCATTTTCAATTGCAGTCCCACGCCCCGCCGATTCAGGAGATCTCCAGGCGCAAACTGGCCAGCAAGGATATTCTTCAGAATGTCCTCATAGGCCCGCTGCTTGAGTGTTACTCGTTCTGTTTTTTGCCGCATGCGCACTGCACTTCCAAACGTGTATTTATCCATTAATAATATCACGTGATATATCAGCGTCAAGACTTTTAAAGATTTCTGTTTTTGCCGCATATTCAGAAAATGAAATGCGTGCCCTCACAAAGACACAATCGTGACGCCATCCCCGCCGGGGGTCTGCCCAGGTTCACCCAGCCTGAAGTGGCGGATTCCCATTTCTTTCAGGCGCTTATGAAGGGCGTTTTTCAAGGCCCCGGAACCATGTCCGTGAATGACACGAATCTCATCCACCCCGCCCAGTAACGCTTCGTTCAAAAAATGATCCAACCGAACCAACATTTCTTCAACTCGCAGTCCATGCATATCAATTTCACGGACAGCCGATGATGAGCGTCGGACTGGGCGCATGATTTCAACTTTCCGACTACGCGCATTCACCTTCTCACGCCCGGGAGCCAGACCGGAAAGCTCAAGATTAAACCGTACTTTACCCAACTCGACGACCGCTCTACGCCCATCATCACTCATAGACACCACGGAGCCATGGTCTTTCAACCGTTCGACCCAGACCCGGTCGCCAAGTGCTATTTTTTTCAAGCTCTCTTCTTTTTGTTTTTTCTGGCTCATGGAGTAGTATTACCGCTCCTCAAGCCGGAATTCAAATTGTAGATTCATATCGGAAGGAACGAGCTTTCCATCCTGCTCAGCAGGCTTGAATCGAGCCTTCTTTGTCGCCGTGACGGCCGAGTCATCCAATGCCGGATGGCCGCTTCCATTCACAACCTCCACAGATTCCACCACCCCTTTGTCACTTACGCGCACATGTACTGTCACCCGCCCTGCCTCGCCACGCATCCTTGCCCCATAGGGATAACGCGGCACGATCTCTGAAAGCGCGATAGGCCGCCCACCTTTAATCTGCCCCTCGCCGGAAACAGACTGTGACTGCACCCCCATGCCCGCCGCCGGGCCAGACGTATGAACGGCAGGTGGTTGCATGATCTGCGAGCCCCCGGCAACTGGGCTCACCTCAGGCATCACCGGCACCCACAACGACACCTGGTCAGGAGCTTTGATGGCTGGCTCAGGAATCATGGGCGCAAGGGTTTCAGGCACTGCAGGGGAAGGCACAATCCGTGATTCTGGCGGTATCTCCGCCAGCACCTGGCCCAACCCAGGCAGCTCTTCGGCAGTCACCTGTGGTCGCATTGGCTCGGTGACATCCAATACCATCCCGACTGGAACCGACCTGACTGGAGCCACCGGCCAATACTTGATGCCGATCAAAACTATCGCCACAGCCAATACATGCAAAAGCAGAGAAAGGGGGAAAGCCCGACGCAAGGTCGGGCTCAACAGGATTCTTCCCATCATTCCTGAATTCTGAATGCTGTCCCCCATTCGTTCCGCTTAGAACGTCACTTTGACGCCCCCATATCCGGCGCGCCCCGGAGTGCCATAGCCGATGGCCTGCTCATATTCCTCATCAAACAGATTTTCAAGTCGACCGAATAATGTCACATTCTTACGAACGTCATACGAGGCATAAAGGTTCACCAGCATGTACCCATCCAGTGTCGCAGGCATATAGGTCACAAAGTCCTCATCTGTTCGTTGGCCGACATAAATGACACTGACCGTTCCTTTTAGCTTTGAAGTAATCGCATACGTGGTATCGAGAGACACCTTGTTGCGAGGACGCCGCAATAACTGGTCACCGGTAATTTTGTTTTCCGTATCAGTATATGTGTAGGCCGCCCGTACCGAAAGTTCTTTCACCGGCTTCGCCGTGACAAAAGTTTCGACGCCGCGGGTTTCAGCCTGATTGATGTTCCCGTATTTCATGGTGACAAAATCATAGTCAATCAGGTCATCAAACTGATTTTCAAAATAAGTGGCGCCCACTACGAGAAAGCCCCCGGCAACTTCCTGCTCTACGCCAGCATCCCACCCCTTACTGGTCTCCGGATTTAATTCCGGGCTACCATAGGATGAATAGAGTTGAAACAGGGATGGCGCCTTGAAACCGGTACCGTATGACCCCTTGAACCGGGTTCCAGTGGCCGCCATGTCATACGACGGAGCCACACGCCAGGTGTTTTCAGTTCCAAATGAATCATAACTATCCACCCGTCCCCCCACCGTGGTCGTCAGCGGCCCGGCCGAAAGGATATCCTGCACATACGCACTGCGATGCTTCGCTGTTTTCCGATTAAACTGATCCACATATCCGAATGATTCATAGGTTGACTCTGCAGATTCCTGCTGGGCCTCAATACCGGCCGTGACAATATTGGCATTCCCCAAATACATGTCATTCTGCCATTCAAGCTTCTGCAGCAAACTGTCAAATGAAGAATTCCCGACCGACGACGTATCCTCACGACTCTGACTGACCCATGACCCACCCACACGCGGTCGCCATTGCCCATCAAGCAACTTCCCCTTCCCCTCCCCATAGAGCGAAACCAGATCCGAAATACCATGGTTGTCACCATCTACGGGCCGGCCATTCATGAAGTCATCGTAGTCGTAGTCGGCCTTGTTCCAACGCACGAGCACATGGGCCTCAAATTCATCCATCGGGGTCCACCCCAATTTGCTCGAAAGATCTGTCCGGTGATAGCCATCTTTCTCAGGATTGCCATTCTTCTCAGCAGCACTCGAAATGCCGTCCGAATCCTGACGGGATACCCCTACAGAGTAATTGTAGTTTGATGTTCCGCCGCGAACAGCAGCAGTCTCATTGAAGGTATTAAAGGAGCCCGCCTCGGCAGACACCTCGCCGCCGACCGGCCCTGCACCTTTTTTGGTGATGACATTGATCACCCCGCCAATCGCATCGGCACCGTAGAGGGTGCTTTGCGGCCCCCGCAACACTTCAATGCGCTCGACATTCTGCACCGGCATCTGGGAAAGATCGGCGCCACGCCCCAATCCAGCGGGGTCATTAACAGGGACCCCATCCACCAGGACAAGCGTCTGCTCAGAAGCCGCTCCTCGAATGAGAGTCGACATAGTCCCGCCTGCACCGCCCAACTGCACCACATCCAGCCCGGGAACTTCACGCAAGGCGTCATACGCCGTGCGACATTGGCGCTCCGCCAGTTGCGCCTGATCGACCACTGTCACGGAGCTCCCCACCGTCGCAAGTGATTGCTCAACCCGTGTTGCCGTAACCACCACACTTTGCAGAGGAACCTCATTCGTGATTGCCGCCTCGCTCCAACTCAACCCACCCGCCACGACCAACCCCATCCATACTGTTTTCTTCATTTCGTTGACTCCCAATCCACCCGTTTCAGCATCCCGAGCGCCGGATCCAGTCCTACGCCCCATTCCTGATCCACCTCCATCGGCCAGCTGCTCACGGTCTCTCAACGCATAAAAAACAAAAACCCTTTGATCTTCCTGATGGAAAATAAAAGGGTCTTATGAGTTGTTTTACGCCTCATTGCTCTTCCATCGCGAAAGAGAGACGGGTAACAAATCCTGTTACCTGTCCATTGAGCATGAAGTAAAACGTCTTCTGACTTCCGGCTTCAGACCTACTACCCACCTTCCCCCTGCCTTGACAGGAGTGGTTTAAGGGTTTCGTATCCGGTTACAGCGGCGCGACCGCGTTCGAATTTCACGAACTTCCATACTTACTTCACGGCTTCTGGTTATCAAAGAACTGAGCGCAAGATATCACGATTAAATAATACGTCAATAAACCGTTACGGATAAACACGCCCCAGGGTGCGCGGAAACGGAATCGTCTCCCTGACATGCTTGAGCCCGCAGAGCCAGGTCAACGTCCGCTCCACGCCCAGTCCAAATCCCCCGTGCGGCACACTGCCATAGCGTCGAAGATCCAGATACCAGGCGTAATCTTCCGGACGCAAGCCCTTGGCCTTCATGCTCTCTTCAATAATGTCAGGATTTTCCTCACGCTGACTGCCCCCGATAATCTCGCCATAGCCCTGAGGGGCAAGCAGATCAAAATTCCGCACCGTCCTGGAATCATCGGGAGAGACCTTCATGTAGAACGCCTTGGCTGCGCGGGGATAGCCCGTTACAAAGACAGGACGGTCAAACTGACGCGACACAATCGTCTCATCGCTTCCGCCCAAATCTTCGCCCCAGGCAAATGACTGGGCCAGTCTGATATGTTCCGGACGCACAAGAAGTTCCTGCTCAAGTTCATGTATGTCCTCATGGAGTTCACGCATACGCGTTTCCTGTTGTTCCTGCTGCCATCCCTTTTTTGCCTTACAAAGCGCCGCTTCCACAGACTCCAACTCCTTCATCAACTCCTGCAGACGCCCCTTTTCCTGCACCAATTCCTGTTCCAGCTTCCGAAGCATGGAGGGGCCCCGTAAAAGTTCGCCCGCCTCCGTGTAGGTAATCCGCGGGAACGGCTTAACAATTTTCTCCAAGTCGGAAACATCACGCCCGAGCACTTCCAGGTCGGGCCGATTCTTTTCCAGCACAGCGGCTACAATGGCACAGATCATATTTTCAGCCAAAGCCACCACATCATCCAATTCGGCAAATGCCATCTCGGGCTCCACCATCCAGAACTCCGTCAGGTGCCGGCGCGTTTTGGACTTCTCGGCACGAAAGGTCGGGCCGAAACAATAAACCTTACCCAATGACATACAGGCACTTTCGAGATAAAGCTGCCCCGTCTGACTCAAAAATAATTTCTCACCGAAATAATCCACAGGAAACAAGGACTGCCGATCTTCTCCTGCGCCCGGCACCAAAATCGGCATATCAACGAGCGTGAACCCGTTAGAGTCAAAAAAATCGCGAATGGCCCGGATCACAGTATGCCGAACCCGCAAAATAGCAGCAGGTCGTGGCGAGCGGAGCCAGAGATGTCGGTGATCCATCAAAAAATCAATGCCATGCGCTTTCCGGCTGATGGGATAATCCTTGGAAATCTGCAACACCTCGACGGACGTGACCGCCAACTCCGCCCCACCCGGAGCACGCTCATCCAACCGAACCAGCCCGGTAATCATCAACGACGACTCTTGCGTTAATTCATGGGCACTGGCAAAGGCCTCCACCATGGCTCCCTCCACCACACACTGGCAAAGGCCGGTTCCATCACGAACGAGCAAAAACACCACTTTCCCGCCTGCCCGCTTTCCATGTAGCCATCCACGTAGCCGCACCGTCTGGCCGGCCATCAATTTCAAATCCCGTATTGCCACCGATAATGTCGAGTCCACCATACCCTCCTCCTTATCCATCAAACTCTACTCACTTTATAACACGAGGGAGGAAAAGAAAGGATTCTCCTTCACATTTATTACGATTCGCGATAGTGTTACGTCTTAATTAATGCAGTTCCTATTCCGGCCTGATGGCGACGAAAGGAGCATCAGGTGGAAATAGTGGTTGACACATCCCCCTGAAATAAAGTAAACAAGCCCGCTTTTTATGGCCTGAAAGGTTGAACAAAGAATGAAGACATCTCTACCCAAAGAGAGCGAAATCAAGCGTAATTGGTTTATTGTTGACGCAGCAGGGAAACCCCTGGGACGGATGGCCGTCAAGGTGGCGAATTTGCTTCGTGGGCGTACCAAGGCGACCTTTACGAACCATATTGATACCGGTGACTTTGTCATCGTCATCAATGCCAAGGACGTAAAGCTCACTGGAACCAAGGACGACAAGAAGATCTATGAGCGCTACACCGGTTTCCGGGGCGGCCACAAGACCACAACAGTGGCGGCCATGCGCGAGCGCCATCCTGATCGTATGATCACAAAGGCGGTTGAAGGAATGCTTCCTGGTAATCATATGAGCCGGAAGGTTATTAAACGTTTGAAGGTTTTTGCGGGCGCTGAGCATTCTCATGCCGCTCAGAACCCTAAAGTAATCGACATTAAGTAACGAGGGTATCCCAGTGGCAGAAAAAGTTGCAGAATATCGCGCATCAGGCAGCAGGAAAACGTCGGTCGCCCGGGTGTGTCTCACCCCCGGAACCGGTAAATGGGTCGTTAACAAAAAAGATCCAACGATCTATTTCGGCAACGAAGCCGTGATCAAGTTTATCGAACAGCCCATGAAGCTGACGGATACGCTCACCAAGTTTGACCTGACTGCCCGCCTCATCGGCGGCGGTACCGTTGGCCAGGCTGGCGCACTTCGTCAGGCTATTTCCCGTGCGCTACAATTAAGCGACGCCACCTTGCGCGCCGCGCTCAAAGCGAGCGGTTGTATGACCCGCGATTCCCGTATGAAAGAACGTAAAAAATACGGTCAACCCGGTGCTCGTAAACGCTTCCAGTTCTCCAAGCGTTAAACCAAATACGGCCAGCCCGTTTTGTCAAAAATCCCGACCTTCACAGGTTCGGGGTTTTTGTTTTTTATAACACGATCGTATTGATGGATTGAGGTTGAAGAGACATCACCAGGCGCCGATCACCATCTTCCAAAACCACGCGCCTGAACGCCAATTCCGGATTATGGATTACCATAACCCGGCTCTCGTCATCCTCATTGTAAAATACAACGGCACGATCGGCCCATTCCCCATCCAATCCAAGCCGCACCGCATACCGGTCTACGAGATACGAAAAATGCCTTAAAACAAAATAGTCCGGAGTCAAAACATAAGTCCTGGTCATCTCATTAACCTTGATCAACGAGTTTAGCCCCCGTCCATCCAGGGATTTACCATTTTCGAGGAAAACCATGTTATCGTACAGGCAGACATCCGCTCCAGCCGTAATCGCCTGCTGGATCACGGAAAAGGTGGCATGGCCCTGAGCCCAGGTATTCTGCCCATCCCCCGCCCCACAATCAGACTGCATCATGCGAATATCCGGAAAGGCGCGCCGGATCCGCTGCAAAGTATCGCGCCCCCCTTGCTGACAAGCCACCCCTGCAATAAACTGCATCGCCATCGGGTCACTCAACGTCGTCAGGGCATAATCTGTGTAGTCCAACGAGTCCAGCGCACCCAACCACAACCGCGCGGAAACTTTTTGTTTCCTCATCACCGGCCCACAATAGTTCCGGATAAAGTCGCGAAGTTGTGCGCCGGTCCAATAACAGCCAGGCTGACCGGATTGATCGGCCGGATCATTCTGAATCAGCAAATGATCAATCATGATCCCCTCTCGCCGATAATTCTGAACAAACCTCGCAAGATAGAGGGCATACGCCTCCAGCATCACAGGATCCCACTTTATCCGCCCACACCCGACCGCCGTCTCCTCCTTCATCCAGTCAGGGGGGCTCCACGGACAGGCAACCGTTTTAAACTTCCGGATCCGATCCAGAGGAATACGCAGGAACGGGATCAGACACTCATGGTCCCGTACGATGCTAAAATTTTTCATGGCAAGGTCATTGGGGGTTGCATTGCACGAGTACCCGTCACGGGCCGTATTGGAAGCCCCAACAGGAAGCCGCGCATAGTGGAACCGGCAGCCCTCCTCATGATTAAACAGGGCATTCAGCGCCCGGAGTCGATCCCCCGCCTTTAACAAGGCCAACGCATCCCAGCTCTTCTCCGATACCCCGCCACCGAACCCCTCCCATAGCTGATACTGTCCGCCATCAAAGCGAAGATTAACATCACTTTTCCTGGATGTTATCGGCCGGCTCTGCAAAACCCAAGATTTCAGAGGTGTCGAGGCAATCCAAAATCCACTCCGTCGTTCCATGCCGGCAAGAATATCCTGATAACTCGGTATGGCAAAGAGGTTTATTGCGCGCCCTGCAAAAGATGATTTGTACTCTTCCAAGACATTGATACCATCCTTCCGAAATGGCCATCTCCGTCATAGAAGCAGAAAATCTCCGCAAATGTTACGGCGCGTTCACCGCTGTTGACGGCATCTCCTTTACCGTTCAACAAGGAGAGCTCTTCGGCCTGCTAGGGCCCAACGGGGCCGGAAAAACCTCCACGATCCGCATGATTTATGGCTTTTCCCCTCGCAGCGGAGGCACCCTGAAAGTTTTCGGCGAAGACATCACCACCCACTGGAGATCCATCAGAACTCGTATTGGCGTGTGCCATCAGGACAACAGTCTCGACGAAGAAATTTCGGTTCGGGACAATCTGGAAATTTTTGCCGGATTTTTCGGCATTTCCCGTAACATCGCCCGGGCGCGAACAACAAAACTATTGGAGTTTTTCGGACTTGAAAACCGGGAAAAACTAAATGTCAAATCACTTTCAGGCGGCATGATGCGCCGATTGGCCCTCGCCCGCGGCCTGATGAACGAGCCTGACCTTCTGATCCTGGACGAACCCACCACAGGGCTGGATCCCCAAACGCGCCACCAACTCTGGGATCGTTTGGCGCAGCTTAAACAACAAGGCGTCACCATCCTTCTCACCACTCATTACATGGAGGAAGCCTCACTTCTGTGTGATCGACTCATCATTGTTGACCATGGAAAAATTCTGGTTGAAGGCCGCCCCCGGGACCTGATTGCTAAATATGTAGGCAATAAAGTCATTGAGAATAGCCCTGTATGCCCGGAATTACGGGATTACGTGATCACCAGCGCCCTGGATCACGAAGATCTCGGACATCGCATGTTGATTTATTGTAAAGATAACGAGGCGATCTACGATGAAATCACACGGCTTTATTGCCATGACAACTGCATTCTGCGCGTGGGCTCATTGGAAGATGTCTTCCTTAAATTGACCGGACGGGAGCTGCGCGAATGAGCAAAACAGGCGCTACCCTCTCCTGGCGACTCCTGCGAGTCTGGCGGCGTGACTGGCTGGTCACACGTCGCTCCTGGCTGATCGGTTTTCTTACACCCCTTCTTGAGCCTGTGCTCTATATTGCTTCCCTGGGTTTTGGATTTCGCCTGTTGATCCCCGAAATTCAATATGCTGGGCAAACCCTGACCTATGTGGCGTTTATGGCACCGGCTATTATCGCCACCAACATCATGTATACCGCCTTCATGGAAAATTCCTTTTCATCCTTTGTCCGGATGTACTACCAAAAAACCTATGATGCCATCATGGCCACCCCGCTCTCCGTAGACGAGATTATTGCCGGAGAAATCGTTTGGGGCGCCACCAAGTCACTAATGACAGCAACGATCATGACCGCGGTTCTGAGCGGCTTCGGCCTTGTTCATTATCCGACAGGATTCGGAATCATCCCGCTGGCCTTCTTTGGTGGACTGCTGTTTGGCTGTATCGGCATGATTTTTACCGGTGTCGTCCAAAGCATCGAAATGTTTAACTTGCCGATTTTCCTGTTTATTACGCCCATGTATCTTTTCAGTGGCACCTTTTTCCCCTTGGAAAATCTACCCGACTGGGCGCGGATCATTGCATGGGGTCTTCCCCTGTCGCATCTGGTGACATTGTCTAGAAATTTGTGCCTGGGCACCATAACCTGGACTCAGATTATCATTTCCGGCGGTTATCTGGTCATCACTACAGCCCTGTTGTTCCCGGTGGCCCTTCACGTCATGAGACGCCGCATGATCAAATAACGCCAGCTACACGACTACAATTTTCGCGGTGGGTCCCGCCGTGTTTTTGAGAGGAGTCAGTGATAATTTCCGTTGGGACGCCACGAGGGAAGGATCGACAGGAAACTTCATGTCACCTAAAGCCCAGATGAGCGCGTCCCGAAGCTCGCCATCAACACAGGCTAGTCGCCGCGCCAATTCACAGGCAATCCCGCGATACAATTTCAATCCAATCGCAGGCTTCACCGCGATCAATTTCTCGAACGCATCCCGCGAAAACTCCAGCACATGCGTCAATTCCAAGGCCACGACACTGGCCGAGCGCGACTCAACCCCGAGGAAGCAGACCTCACCGAAAATGTCCAGGGAGCCCAGTTCGACCAATTTCTTATGCTTATCCAGTCCGATACTTTTACGGACTTCCACCCTGCCATCGAGAACAAAAAAAAAGGACGACCCTGCTTCCCCCTCACGAATAATAGCGTCGCCAGTCGTAAACATCCGCGATACGCCGATGGCCTCAACGGCCGCCATTTCACCCGTATTCAGGTCACGAAGAATCATACCCGCCCCCCTATCAGATCGTTTTACGGGACGGGAAACGTCACCGCAGTGGACACCACCTCCGCCTTGATTCGCGCCAGGGCACTTTCATCAGCCTGATGTTTAATCGCATCCACAATCCAGCCGCCCAGTCGTTCCATCTCAGGTTCCTTCATACCCCGCGTGGTGATGGCGGGCGTCCCAATGCGAATTCCCGAAGTGACAGCCGGAGGCCGAACGTCAAACGGAATGGCATTTTTATTTACAATCATACCCGCCTTCTCGAGGGCGATCGAAGCGTCTTTTCCCGTAATGCCACTGGAGGTCAGATCGACCAGCATCAGGTGATTATCGGTTCCTCCCGACACAATTCGTAACTCATGCTTGGCAAGATACGCAGCCAACGCCTTGGCATTCTTAACGACCTGTTTTTGATATTGTTTGAATTCCGGCGACATCGCCTCTTTAAAGCAAACCGCCTTGGCCGCAATGGTGTGCATCAAGGGACCGCCCTGCAGACCGGGAAAAACCTGTTTATCAATCCCGGCGGCGTAACTTGCCCTACATAGCACCATTCCACTGCGGGGCCCCCGGAGCGTTTTATGCGTGGTGGTCGTGACAAAGTCAGCATACGGAACCGGACTAGGATGCACTCCGGCTGCGATCAAGCCTGCGATATGCGCCATATCGACCATGAGCATAGCCCCCACGCTATCCGCGATTTCACGAAGCCGCTTGAAATCGAGCACACGGGCATAGGCACTGGCGCCTGCAACCACCATTTTGGGCTTATGCTTGAGCGCCAGTTCCGCGATTTCATCATAATCAATCATTTCTGTCTTCTGGCTGACCCCATACGGAATGAAGTTGAAGAACCGTCCCGAGAAATTGATTTTATGTCCGTGAGTCAGATGGCCTCCATGAGCAAGACTCATAGCCAGAATGGTATCGCCCGGCTGGAGAACAGAAAAATATACCGCCATGTTAGCCGAACTTCCACAGTGCGGCTGCACGTTGACATGTTCCGCGCCAAACAAGGCCTTAGCCCGCTCAATCGCCAGCCGCTCGGCCACATCCACAAACTCACAACCGTTATAGTAACGCTTCCCGGGGTACCCTTCGGCATACTTATTGGTCATAACCGAACCCTGGGCTTCACGAACCGCGCGACTGGCATAGTTTTCAGAGGCAATCAAGTCCAGCGTTTTCAGCTCACGCTCTTCTTCATTTTTGATTGCGAGGTAGATCTCACTATCCGTCTCCGCGATGGAAGCCGCCTCCAAAGCCGCCCCTTTTGCGGAACCAATCTTATCCACACGTCGCTGATGCCGATCTTCGCCTGCAAATACAGCCTTGAGCCAGGCATCTAATGTCGCCATGGCTGCTGCAGGCGTCTCCATATCGCTGCCGAAGACGAGAACGTTAGCATCATTATGAGTGCGCGCGGCAATCGCCATCTCGGGATTCAGACACAACGCTGCCCTGACACGGGGAAACTTGTTGGCCGCCATGCTCATCCCCAGACCCGTTCGACAAATCAGGATTCCCTGATCCACAAGCCCTTCAGAAACCATAACGGCGACAGCCCGGGCATAGTCAGGATAATCCACGGCTTCCACGCTGTAACACCCCACATCCTCAACAGCGATCCTGTGTTTTTTCAACTCCGCCTTAAGCGTCTCTTTAAGTTCAAAACCGCCATGATCCGCACCAATCGCTATTTTCATCATAACCCTTTCCCGTCCGTTCCACTCTAGATCACTTGTGATACAACCCATGTAAATGCAACAGCAAATCAGGCATTGCCGCATCAATCTCATCCCGAATTGCACGATAGACGGCCAGCGACATTCCAAATGGATCAGGAACATCTTCCCCGGGGTGTGCAGAACTGAACGTATTCAATAGCACCACGCGGTCGTCAAGCCATGGAAAACGATGCAAAATTGCCCGCTTATGCGCCTCCGTCATTACCACAATGAGGTCTGCATCGTCAATGAGGGCCTCAGTCAGTTTCCGGCTCCTATGCGAAGCCAAATCCAGCTTTTTTTCCTGCATGACCTGAATCGCACACTCACTTGCCCGCTGCCCATCCAGTGCCGATACGCCAGCTGACGCCACTTCCCATTGGGGCGCAGGCCCCAGCCAGTGACGCAATAAATACTCGGCCATAGGACTGCGACACGTATTCCCCGTACAAACCAGCCACACTTTTGGTCGCGACAGAATGGCCTTGGCTGGTAGTGCCCCCTGCCTGAGAATCTTCAAGGTGTCCCCCGTCGCATCCACCACCGTACTTTCCATACCCAATCTGGCGGAACCAGCATCCAGAACGAGTGCCACATGCTGACCTAACGCCTGTAAGGCAGATGCCGCAGTGAGCGCAGAAGGCTCACCGCTTTGATTGGCGCTGGTCACACGCAATAAACCACCTACCGCCTGCAAAATGGCCAGCGCGACTGGATGATTGGGTACTCGAAAGCCTTCTACCCGAGAACCACAGTTCACCACCAGCGTCAGTGGGCCAGGCCAATAACGGCAGGCTAGCCGCCTCGCCGCGGGACATAACTCAGCGCCCGTAGCCTCAACAGCTTTTAGCGAGGCTGCCATCATGGGCAGCGGCTTGCTACGCTCGCGCCCTTTGGCCTCATAGATCCGGTCCTCAGCCCCAGGCACCCTAGGATCAGCCGCAACTCCGTAAACAGTCTCGGTCGGCAAAATGATCAAGGCCCCGGTATGTAGGGCTTCTACGGCCGCGCGAACGGCCTTATGATCGATCTGACCGGATCTGATCGTAATGATCGGAGGGTTAATCTTGTCCATACCCCCCCACCGCCTGCAGACCAAGAAGAATATCGGTTGCCCGCTGCAGAGCGGCATCTCCCGCAACACGCATCATGAGCTCCTGGTCGGCGTCTGATTTGGGACTCAAGGCTCGGGCAAACCTATTTGTGCGTGACAGGCCTGCGCCTCCAATCCCAGCAGCGGCCTCCACCATAATATCCGGCCTGATCCCGATTTTCTGATACATTCCACCTGAGACGGGAAGCCATTTCTGCGTCGCAATCCTCACGATCTTCCCCCCTGGCAAGGGAAACCAATTCCTGAGATAAGGATCACCTTTTGTTGGAGAACCCACCAACATCACTCCGGGACTTCCTTTTAAAACTGAGACCAGCGCCTCTGAGGCCCCGCAAGTTGCGGCATCGATCAAAACCAGCAGCAGCGGCAATTTGAAATATTCCCCGCCAACTGAATTTGTCGACAGCGCAACCCCGCGATTATCGGTGATGACAAACAGGGGCTCGTTTTGACTACGCGTCAAGCCAGCCAATACACAGACCGAATTGAGATCCTGGCCTCCTCCTCCTCTCAAATCAAACAGCACACCCCCTCGGTCACTCAATGATTTCAGATGTGCTAAAATCTCATCACCACTGCCAGTCTCCAAACCGGATACCTTGAGATAGGCTAGATTCTCTGGCCACAATTCAACCGCCTGCACAACAGATGAGGATAAGCCAGCTTCTGCTACAGAAGGATTAGTAGCGCAAAGGGTCACCTCGGAATCAATTGACTGAAGAATGCCTTTAAGCCCACCCAGAACAGCGGCCGATCGGTCTCCTAAAATTCCATTCGTCTCCAAACCGTACAGAATTTCATCCAGACTCTCGCCCCCAACCACCGGCAAGGCGTGCCACCAAACAAAAAGACAGAGCCCCCATCCACGAGGTAAAAAGCGACGATACATCTGCCAGCCAGACATCAATAAATCCCCCCGTGATCGATATCCACTCAACTTATTCTGAGATTTTTCAACTCATTCTGAATACGGTCATTCCCCGCGTTCACCTTCTCAATAAGCGTATTTTTATGGACCACCAGTTTCTGCGCGAGATCAGGACGATTCAAGGCTAGAATTTGCACCGCCAAAATGGCCGCATTCACAGCACCAGCCTTCCCCGTCGCCACAGTGGCCACAGGTACTCCCGCCGGCATCTGGACGGTTGAAAGCAACGAATCCAAGCCATTCAAGAAACCACTGGTAACGGGCACACCTATCACCGGCAATGTGGTATGAGCACAGATCACTCCCGCCAAATGAGCAGCCCCTCCTGCAGCAGCAATAATCACCTTCAGACCACAACCTGATGCCTTGCGTGCATAGGTGGCCGCAAGATCCGGCGTCCGATGTGCCGACATCACGCGAACCTCACAACCAACCCCGAAACCCGTCAGAGTATTGACAGTCTCCTGCAATAGAGGCCAGTCCGAATCACTTCCCATGACAATCGCCACTTCGGGCTTACTGATTTTTGCTTGTTTCTTTTTCAATGATACTCCTTATCCCTTATTAAAAGCCTTGGCCGCAATATCACGCCTGAACAGGGCGCCATCAAAGCTGATTTTTTTCACCGCCACATAAGCTCGATCAACCGCATTCTTCAAGGTATCACCCAACGCCGTCACGCCCAATACACGGCCACCAGCAGTCAACACATCCCCATTTTGGCATCGTGTCCCCGCATGAAAAACGACTGTCTCAGCCAAACGGGCCGCAGCCTTCAGACCACCAATCTTTTTGCCCTTCTGATAGGGGCCGGGATATCCGCCTGCCGCCATCACTACACAGACACAGGATTCCGATTTGTACCGGATCATGTCTGCCGACAGCGTCCCATTAATACAGGCTTCAAGGGCTGGAATTAAATCGCCTTCGATTCGAGGCAAAATTACCTGGGTTTCGGGATCCCCGAATCGGCAATTAAATTCGAGCACCATAGGCCCGTTTTTCGTCATCATCAGACCGGCAAATAAAACCCCTTTATAAGTTATGCCACGACTTTTCAACTCGGCCAAAGTACGCCCGAACACCTCTCGCTCAATCGCGGGCATCTGTTCAGCCGTGAGGACGGGCGCGGGTGAATAGGCGCCCATCCCTCCGGTATTAGGGCCACGATCCCCGTCGAACACGCGTTTATGATCCTGCGCAGAGGCCAGCAATACTATATGCTCACCATCTGTTAACGCCAAGACGGAGACCTCTTCCCCCTCGAGAAATTCTTCCACAAGAATACGGCGTCCCGCCTCCCCAAAGGCCCCTTCCACCAATGCCTCTTTGATCGCCCGCTCGGCCTCTTCGCGAGTGGCACAGACAGTAACGCCTTTCCCGGCCGCCAGACCTTCCGCCTTGATTACAATAGGAATGCCGATATCGTTGATAAAATCAATGGCCTTTTGGGCGTCCGTAAAGGTGCTGGACTGTGCCGCCGGCACTCCGGCGGCGACCATCACGTCCTTGGCGAACACCTTACTGCCCTCCAGCTTAGCCGCCGCCATGGAAGGACCAAAGACCCTTATTCCACCCGCCTCAAGCGCATCGGTCAGCCCTGCACACAGAGGTGCTTCTGGCCCCACCACCACAAGATCGGGATGGTGCTCCATGGCCCATTCCACCAACGCAGGAATATTATCCGCCTCGATGGCAACGTTCGTTGCCAATTCCGCAGTACCTGCGTTCCCCGGAGCACAAAAAAGCACCGGACGACAACTATCGCGCGCGAGCTTCCAAATCAATGCGTGTTCACGCCCACCACCGCCTATAACTAGAACTTTCATGGAGAGAAAGGATATCGGATGCAGAGTTAGAGTCAACGTTTTCGAGAGGAAAAATGAAACGGCTGAGCACTAATTTAAAACAATTCACCTTGATCACAACCCTTGATCAAAGAGTGGAATTCCATACGGGCATAAAAAGGCCGCATTTTATTAGGATTCTCTGAACGCACCATCAGGCCAGCCCAACCCGGAGAGCAATCCATGACCGCATTCAACCTGACGAGTGCCAGATTCCGCTCAACCGTCGCCCGACCAGCAAGCAAGCGTTCACGAATACGATCGGGCTTTACCGCATCGATGTTCTGAAAAATGCTCGCTACCGTTCCAAAGCTGGCCAACAGCTTGGCGGCGGTCTTGGGGCCTACACTATCCACCCCGGAAATATTATCCACGGTGTCTCCGGTTAATGCGAGCCAGTCCACGATCTGCTCCGGATATACCCCTGTCTTTTCAAATACCTCAGCCCGACCTGCGGGCTTATCCTCTTTACCCCACCCGACCATTACCGTTTTTCCAGACACCATCTGATAAAGATCTTTATCACAGGTTGCCACAATAACTTCATCGGCCTCTGGTTCAGCCCATCGCGCCAGAGATGCCAGAATGTCATCTGCCTCCTCCTGATCCCTGCGAATGAACGGAATGCCCGCACATTCAAGAAACTCTACAATGGCAGGATACTGCACACGCAAAGCATCAGGCATAGGCGGACGCTGCGCTTTATACTCAGGCAGAAGATTACGCCGGGCAGCGGGAATCCCCCCATCCCAGGCGACTACCAAATGGGAGGGTGAGCGAACCTCGATCAACTGATGAATCCCCCTTACAAAACCATAAACGGCATTGGAAGGGGTCCCGTCTCGGGTCGTTAGTTCCTTGATACCAAAAAAAGAACGATAGAACAGCTGCGTCCCATCAATCAACAACAGCCGTCTATTGCTCATAAGCAACCTTAACGCGTGGAAGCAGGCGCCAATGCACTGGCGGGGGCTGCCTCAACGACATCTGTCGGCTGGTTTCGAATCAGATGTCCGGCAGGATCAACCAGTTTAGCCGTCACGAAAATCAATAAGTTCCGCTTAACGCTTTTTTCAGACTTGGACCGGAATAGAGCGCCAATAAAGGGTATATCACCGAGAACGGGAATCTTGTCATTCACTTTATCCACAGACTCGGTAATCAAACCACCCATCGCTACAGTAGCGCCATCATAAATCGAAATCTTGGTTTCAATCGCCCGAACCTGAAAGAACGGCTGCGGCATGTTCAATGTCTGCTGAGAACCGTCAGCACGCCGAACAGTAGAGCCATACTGATACCAGATGGGATCCGTCACTACCTTAGGCTTCATGGTCAAGCTGATCATATTCCCATCCTGACTGACCTCAGGCGTCACTTCCAAAATCACGCCAACTTCACGTGTGGCAAAATCCTGTGGAACAACCGTAGTCTCCTGAATGACGTTAGCGTTATTAGCGCCGGTACCTGTGCTGGTGCCAATCTGCCCGCCCTGCACTTCAAAAGTGGTGGGATAGATATACTCAGTAACAACTTTAATTAACGCGGCCTCGCCTGACCGAGCCGTCACTTTGGGCGCAGAAAGCAAGTCGGCATTGCCATTTTGCTCCAATGCATGAAGAATAGCCGTAAGATCGGGGTTCGTCAAAACCCCGGCAATGGAAGCAATACCCCCAAGAGTCCCTTTGCCCCCAGCCATAGGTACGGTCTTACCGCTATCAGTTCCCAAAAAGTTAAGCCCCTTTGTAAATCCGCCATCAGCGCTATTGGCATTCATCTGAATCCTCGGATTCGAAGACATGGGCGCATATGGATTGCTGTTCTTTTTCGTCAACATTTCCCAGTTATCCGTCAGCAGCCATTCCAAGCCAGCTTCGTATAAGTCGGTTTCGTTGACCTCCACAAACTTGGCTTCGATTTCAACCTGCATGGGCACCACATTCAACTCACTCAGAAGCTTTTCAAATATGAGCAGATTGTCAGCCGTATTAGCCACAATCACTTTCCCGATTCCCGGGTTATAATTAATGGACGAACCTTTCGGGAACTTCATTCCCATTTGCTCAAAGTTTGTTCTTATATCGCCAACCCCCTCGGCGCCTCCGCCGGCATTCAGTGCCTCAAATTCACGCCCCCCCTTCGTGGTGGGTGCCGGCATGCCGCTACTTGTCAGCTTGACACGCTCAATGAAGGTAGGCTCCACGGGATACATGCGCATTTCGATAGTGGCCGGATCCCAGTCAAACGGGATAATCATCACCACATCACCATCGACTCGCCACTTCAATCCGGAAACACTGGTAATAATTTTAAGAGCATTGTAAAGAGTGATATACCTCGCCGAAAAAGTTACTTCAGGGACACCCGCAGCTCCGCCGCTTTTCACTGCATCAGCGGCAAAAGGATCAGCAGCATCCTTGGGAACAGTTGCAGGAGCAGATACGGAGGTTCCTCCCGGATTGAGGTTCAAAATGATGTTGACACCCTTTTGAGATTCATCAACGGCAGACTTGTCACAGTCACGGCTACGTTTATTGAGAAAATCAACCACATCGTGCATGTTCGCCTGACGAAACTCCACTTCATCGATGATGATTTTCTTCATCTTTTCTTCTATGACCGAAACAGACTGTGTATTCGTTGGAGAGGCAGCCTGCGGGCGTCCCTTGATGACCTTATACTTCGAATTCCAAGTGTCACGCACATCTGCGGTCATCTTTCTAGCCGTTGCATCGCGTTCAACTGATTTATTCCCGTACTCACGGTCGCCCAATACCTTCAAATACCGCATAGCCTCCCGGTTATCAGGCTCCACTCCGAGCACAGACTCAAACCGGCGACGCGCTTCAGAATATTCACGCCCCGCCATCGCCTCACGCCCCAAGCGCATCTGCTTTTCAACTTCAGGATCATTTTGCACTATCTTCGCACTTGAATCATCAACAGGAGTTGGTGCAGGCTTCTTTTCAGTGAGCTTGGCCATCAATTTCCGTAGAGGTATATTATTCGGGCGTACTTTTAAGAATTCCTCACCTTTATTTTTCGCCTCCTTATCCCGGCCTTCCTTGACCATGGTACGAACAATTTCATACTCACACTCCGGCAGGCGTTCGTTGGCTCGAATACGCAGACCCATGCAACGCTCAACTAACGGCAGCTTGCTGAGGGCTAGTTTGTAGGATTCGGCCGCCGAAGAATAGTCATTCATTTTCCACGACTCATCAGCCAACTCCATCGCCTTACGTCCGTCAATTTCGCGGGATTTACGCCGGACTTCCTCTTGTTGAGAAACAGCCGTCGAGACTTTGAGACGCTCTTCATCACTAGCACCCTTCATCGCTGATTCCAAAGCTTGTTTTGTCGCGGCGTCCGGCGCAGCAGCGACCTGAGGCGCCTTAACAGAAACAGGGGCCGCCAACTCCTCAATAACTGCAGCCGGTTTTTCAATAGGAACAACCGCTGGTACTGGAGCCAATTCTTCGATCCCGGGAGCCGCCACTTTCGCAGGTTCAGCCACAGGCACCGCTTCCACGGGTGCGGCTACAGGAGCCGCAGGTTCTTCAATAACCACAACCGGCTTCTCAACAGGAACAATCACAGGAGCCAATTCCTCGATCACAGGAACAACGGCAGCAGGTTTTGCTGTGCCAGGCACATTAGTCCCCGCAACAGCAATAACTTCGGGTTTAAGCTCTTCGATAACGGCGTCTGCGGCCTGGGAATAAGCTGCGAAAACGGTAACTGCTCCGACCAGTAAAAACGAGCCGTAACGGAGTATGTGTTGTAATCTCATAAATCGTTCTCCTTACATTCTTTAGTCACAGCCTTGCGGCTTTATTATCTAATGGGGGTTGCCGCTGGTTGATCTACGCTAGGCGCCTGCCGCTCAATCCAAACATCCACATTCCGTAAAGGGTCGCTTATTAGTACACGACTCCCTTGTGTGTCAACTTTTTTAACCCTGTACCGGTCTCCCTTAAATTCGAAATCCACATCCGGCCGCACAACAAAAACCGATTCATCCAAGAGCGAGACTAACGAAATCTCATAATCATCACGCGGCACTTGATGCCCTTTAATTAAGGGAATTTGCTTTCCATTACGCTCCAGCGTCAGAGTAGGGCCGTCCGCAGCCTTCTCATCATAGGAGGCCAATTTAAAGCCTTCCGCATCTTCCCCTAAACTCTTGTAGAACGATCTCCCGTTTGCCTGCAAATTAATCTGAAAGATCAGCTTTCCACCCGCACGGTTTACCGCCTTAAATATCATCCTGAATGGAATCGGTTTAATCCCGGAAACTCTGACTTTTGCCAGGTACGGCGGATGGCTTCCCGTATCCCGTGGATCCGTTTTCCAGTCGTATTCCTCTCTGGATGTAAAACCGTCATTATCATGATCAACTGTCATTTCGTCGGAAGTCATGGAAAAGAACGAATATTTCTTTTCCCACTCATCAGGGATCCTATTACTATTTGAATCATCCAAGTGGACTTTTTCAGTAGGTTGCTCAACGCCGCAAGCCTTAAACGTACAGTTTGTCGCAGCATAGGGGATGGGCCGTTCACACACCACACAGCGAACCCTCAGCTCAGGGGTTAACAAAAGATCCTGCATCCACTCTTCAGCCTGGAATGGGTTTGCAATGGCCGTTAATGCATCCCGGAAAATAGTTTTGTCCGCAGGGGCAGCCTTTGCAAATTTCGGAGTCAAACCTGCAAGTTTGCTATCAAACTCCTGTTGCCCAGTTTTTTGAACTTTGGCCTGAACAGCAAGGAAAACCAGCGAGGCCAGCAACGCCATAAGCACGACCGCAGCTATAAGCCTGTCATAATTTTTCTGAAAAAAAGAATTTATGCTGGTGACCGTCATTTTACCCCCCCCAGCTTCTTTTCTGGCTCATTGGTTTGCGGCTTTGCAAACTGATATACGTCCAACTCAAGCTTTACATTGACTAGGGCATCCCGACCACAAACAACTCGTGCATCTCTAGGTTTTACCGCCTCCTTGGCGCCAGCGTCTTCATTGCGTTCGGCCGACTTGGCCGCTACCGCTTCCGCCTCTTTTCGATCAAACACCTTATCGTCACCTTTGATCTCCATACGGGTCACAATAATAAACACAGGACTGCGCGACATCCCGTTTAAAACTTTCATCAGCGCCCCTTCGCGCGCAGTAAACTGGACAATGAAATGCCAACGGCCATACAGTTGCCCGGCAGGAATCAAACCGGCTGTCGCATCAGCCACATTTTTAACCACAATATCAGCCCCCGCTTTTGCAGCCGTGGTACCGCTGGCAGGTTTACCAGGCAATGCAGCAAGTGCGGCATCCGACTCAAATTCTTGTCGGGAAATCCAGGTCAACGCCGTAATTTTCGAAGCGTACAAAATACTGCACAAGGTTTCGACAATCTTCAATTGTTGGGCAATCCTGGGCACATCTTGAATCGATGGCAAATCCCCCTTCATGTGTCGTCCAAATCCAAAATCAAACCCTTTATCAATTTTCACGGTACCTCCGGCTCGAGCTAGAAGTGAGTTCCGCGTCTCCCAGAATTGAGTGATACATTTGGCGGGACTTTGCGCAATCGGCTCCACCTGCCCCTCGCTCATCGCCAACTGTAATCCAAGCAATTCCTCTCCAATACTCTTAATATTCTCACGCTCAAGCCGAAGATTACCACCAGAGGGGAATGGATTTTGCGCGTACAGTGAAGTCAAGGTTTCGCTTGCAGTTTGCAGGCTGGCATCCACCTCTTGCAATTGCAGAAACCCCCGCACCAGAAGCGTCGCTGCTCCCGCCAAAAGCAGAACCAATATACTCGCCACAATGATGATCAAAAGTTTACGCCGGGACTGCATAGGTTACGGGTTCCCCTTGCCGCTGGTTTTGCCGCCTTTATCCTCACTAACGCCGGCTTTCGCCTCAAGCATCGGTTGTACCACCTTGACAGCAGGAACAGGAGTCTTGTTCAGCCCGAGCTCCACAGTAAATTCAGTGGCATAATCAGTACTTTCCACTGGCTTAATACGCTTGATCTGAAGATCATCCGCAAAGTACCCGACTCCCTTCAGCTTCGCCACATATTCAGTAATTGCCTGATTGTTAACCTCATCCGTAAACGCCATGCCCTTGATTTCAAATCTCGAAGGCGCCTTTTCATCCTTTGCTGGCAAAACCCGCACTGAAGTCAACCACATTCCCGGAGCCAAACGCTGATGCAAGTCGTCCAGAATCGTCAACCATTGTACCCGGCCTTCAAGCAAAGTGCTTAAGTCTGCAGCCTGGGCATATAACTGAGATTTCTGCTTTGCCAATTGCCCCAAGGTTGCGTTAGGAGTGGATAAATCATCAATACGGGACTGCACCTTAATCAACCGGTCTTGCGCCATAGACTTCATCTGATGAAGAAACATGCCAAACACAAGTACAATAAACACCAAGCCGACTGAGGCCAACCCGAAAAACGGCATGCGACGTTGCAACACGCGTCGGGCAGCCAACTCATGCGGCAGAAGATTGATCTCCACAGGGCAAGATAAAGTGCGCCGCAGCGCCAAACCGACCACTTCCCCCAACAAGTGTAGATTTTCGCCCACTTTGTCGGACGAAATATTTGAACTCACCGCTACATTGCGGAACGGATTGAGAAAATCCACCTCAATTTTAAGCTTTTCTTTCAGGAACACATTGGCCTGAGGGATCACCGAACAGCCCCCGGTCAACAGCACCATTTCAGGCTGCGCCCCGCCCTGCTGGCTACGATAAAAATTGATCGTTCGAATGACTTCAGCATGTAACCGCGTCATAATATTACGCGCGATCTTGGAAGTGCGATCGGAGACCCCGACCTCATGCCCCTCGTATACGCCACCAAATCCAACAAAAGCATGCGCAATCTTGAGCTGCTCAGCCTCTTCAAACGACAGCTCAAATTCCTTCATCACATCACGGGTGATCGCCATACCCGCCACCGGAATACTTCGACTGAAGATTTTTGTTCCTTCAACAAACACCACATTCGTGGAGCGCGCCCCCATGTCCAGAATCATAGTACAACCCGGCAAATCGGCGTAATTATAGCGCACGGTATTATAAAGCGCGAGCGGAGACACATCCACCAACATCGGTTCGAGCCCCGCAGCCTCAACACAATCGGTGATATTCTTAACGAAATCCCCCTTCACCGCCACCAACAGAACGCTCAGCTCGCCGGTATCCTGCCCCACCAACTGGTAGTCCCAGACTACTTCATCAATGGGAAACGGGACGTTTTGCTGCGCCTCATATTTCACAATCTGCGAAATTTTATCTGGAGTCACCGGCGGCAATTTCACATAACGCGGGAATACCATCTGCCCTGATACCGAAACACTAACCGGTCCGGGACGGATGTTACTCGCCCGCATCGCATCACGAATACCCGAAACGATATAGGCCGAAACATCCGACGTACTCTCCGGATCAATCCCCAAAGGCGACACGGCATAATTAACCAATTCGAGGTTTTGCGCCCCCGCAAGCTTGAATTCAGCAAGCACAATCTTGCTGTTTCCAATGTCCAATGCTAGAATACGATCTGATCCGAACATAATGAGCTGCCTACTTGAGAGCCTCGTAATTATCGAAATTGATCAACGCAAACGGGGTCTTCGATTTATCCACGACATACCCATCTTTGGGGCTTAATTTGGGGTTTTTCCACCATTCCAAAGGCAACGGCTTGCTCGGCCCCAATCGACCTTCTGTCAAAACGCTCACCACTTCGCCCTTCACACTAGCCTCGACAGCTACCCCCACAATTTCACCGTACCGCGCCAGTGCTGTCGGCCGGACATAGGCTACCCCTTGATGAGAACGACCACGCTCCACATCCACATAAGTCACAACGCCTTTAAGCAAGGTATAATCCGATCCGCCCCGGTCTCGCAACAAAACATAGAAATTGAATACGACCTCGTCCACCCACTCCGGCTCAGTATCAAATTGGACATTAAGTTCCGCCCATTCACGGGATCCAGCACGCTTGGAGGAGCCTGAATCGGGACTTTTAACCAAGCCCCGGGGCCCATAACCGGTCAATTCGCGGACTTTTAGTATGGATCCCCCTTCACGCACCCGCCCCTGCGCCAGACCGTTTACCGTCCCAAAAGCCAGAATGAGCGCAACACATACCGCCATTTTTTTAATCGCGTATTCGTATTTCATCATGGGCTCCTTGCGTCATTCAACGATCCGGATTTAGATATAATGACAGCCAGTATAGAGTTCATCGGATTAACGTCAAAACAAAAACAAAAAAATATTATTCTTGATTTTGAGCTGCCATAGGGCTAATTGGCCTTAGTGCTCCGATAATATAGTGAATAAGGCGAATTATAAAGTGCTACCCCTTCGTGAAAATTCCACCCCCCCCTCAGAACTCCATTCCGCAGAGTTCTTAGACGCCATGTCTGCCCTGCAAAAGGAAATCGACCAGCGTGAAATGGTTGATCAACGACTACGCGAAGCAGAGGAGCGTTACCGGATCATTTTTGAACAGGCCATGGATGCCATCATTCTCATTGACCCCGTTTCAGCCGCTTTTCTGCAATTCAACAGTCAGGCTTGCCGCCAACTCGGGTACACGGCAGAGGAATTTAGCCACCTGACCCTATTCGATATCGACGCTCAGGAGGGCCGCACTCAGCTGACCGCCCATCTCAGCCGGATTCTGGCCCACGGGGCCGAAACGTTTGAAACCGTTCATAAATCAAAATCCGGAGACCTCCGGAACAGCCTCGTTAGCGCACGCCCCATCCTCCTGAGCGGCACCAAGTACCTGCTGGCCATTTTCCATGACTTTACCGAACGTAAACAAATTGAGAACGAGTTGCGCGCAGCCGTCATTCATCTGGAAAAGAACAGTCAGGCCAAGTCGGAATTCGTTGCCAATGTTTCACATGAGCTCAGAACCCCTATCACCTCCATGATGTACGGTGTCCGGAACCTGCTTAAAGGTTTCGCTGGCCCTCTCCCTGATCACGCCATCCGCTACCTGAAGCTCTTCGATACTGAATGCCAACGTCTCGTCGCTACCATCAACGACATTCTAGATCTAGGCAAACTTGATAACCAAACTCTGAGTCTATCGCCCATCACAGCCCCCGCCAGGCACTTGATTTTACGCTGCATCGAGACCTTCAGACCTCAAACCGAGACCGCTCAAATCTCCATAAAAATGGTATTTGACCCCGGCTGCCTCTTTATCCGCTGTGATGCCGGTATGATCCAGCGTGTCCTTCATAATATTCTCGGTAATGCCGTTAAATTTACCCCTAGAGGCGGCACGATTCGCGTGGAATTGTCGCCCGATCCCGAGATCGAACGCTTTGCCAGGATCACTGTGACAGATAGCGGCCTCGGAATTCCACCCGAAGCCATGCCCCATATCACTGAACGTTATTTCAAAGCCAATAATCAGGCCTCCGGATCTGGGCTGGGCCTTGCCATTTCAAAAGATATCGTTCTGCTCCATGGCGGTAAACTTACGATGATGAGCCCCCCCGAGGGACTAACCCATGGCGCGGCCATATCCATCAGCCTCCCTCTCGCCGAACCTCCAGTTATACTCATCGTTGACAATGATGCGGCAATCCTGGCGCTTTTAAAGCAGCATCTCACCAATCAAGGTTATCGGATCATTTCCGCCGAAAGCGGCCAAGAGGCCATCCTCATGGCAGAAGCACATCGACCTGCACTGGTTTTGCTTGACCTGATTTTAGAAGATATTCACGGCACAACTGTAATTTTGACACTAAAAAGCTCTCACACCCTCTCTTACACCCCGATCATCGCCGTAACCGGTGCCACTCTTGATGAGGCCACCACCGATATTCTGGCTCGTTTCACAATTCCAACCGTAGCTAAACCCTGGAAAATCGGAGAGTTAATGGATACCATTGAAACCGCCCTTCTGGGCCTGACAGCTTTCCAAGCACCTCAAATTAAGGAGCCCCATCGATGAACACCGAGCGTATTCTTTTAATTGATGACGAACCCAGCCTGCAGCTCACTGTTGGCGATCAGTTACGCATGGAGGGTTATGAAGTGATGGGCGCCACCACAGGTGATGAAGCCCTGCAAATTTTGCGCCAGAGGCCGCCCGATCTCATCATTCTGGATATCAGTATGCCGGGCATGTCTGGACTGACTCTACTTAAAAAATTATCAGACCCTGACGGGAAACCCCGTTACCCGATATTGGTGTTTACCGCGCGCGCCAACATGGAACCCTTCTTCAGTACCATGGGCGTGGAGGGGTTCCTATCCAAAACCAGCGATCCCTCTCTCTTAATATCTGAAGTCAAGCGAATTCTCCAGAAAACCAAAAAAACGCTTTCCCCCAGCACCCACGCGGAACCGGGAAAGAAAAAGTCGATCATCATTCTGGAAGACAACCCATTATTGAGCAAGCGAATGGAGACCTCTTTTATTGCTGCAGGGTACAACGCGGTTGCCATTCTGGACAGCCGGTTTCTGGCGGAAACCATCACATCACGCGCCCCCTCCATAATCCTGATCAAGGCCATTCTCAGTGGGACCACCGGCAGCACCATCGCCGCCGCCCTCATCGATTTTCCAGATGCCAAGGGAATTCCCATCATTTTATTTGACGGCACCGGCGTCTATCAACAAGGCAATAAATTCATTAATGTCGACCGGTTTGTTCCATCAAGTAACCCCGCCGATCTCCTGAAAACAATAGCAGGAATGATTGGATAACCTATCCGCTCAATAAAAAAGCCCGCCTTTCAGCGGGCTTATCTCGATCCAATCGCTCACGAAACTTATTGAGCGTCCATCATCGGCATTTCCGGAGCCTGCTTTAAAACGTCAGACTGGATGATCTTGGTATTTTTCTTAAGTTTTTCAATCAACTTTTCAAAGATTTCCATCTGCTGTTTCTGCTTCAGGTGTTCAGCCAATTTCGGCTTCACTTCTTCCAACGAGTTGGTCTTAGCCGTTTCGTGCTCCATCACCTGAATGATGTGATACCCAAACTGAGTCTCCACCACAGGACCAATCGCATTGGTAGCCTGATTGAAGGCTGCCTCCTCGAACTCTTTGACCATCTGCCCCCGGGGGAAGGAACCAAGATCGCCACCACGCTCTTTGCTGGGGCAATCTGAATTCGCCAATGCGATCTTGGTGAAATCAGCACCCTCAACCAACTGCTTACGAAGAGCTTCGATCTTGGCCTTCTTGGCCTCCTTGGCCTTGGCGTCATCCGTGGCATCCAGTTTGATCAGGATGTGCCGCGCCTGCACCGTCTCTGGCTGCAAAAAGCGCTCTTTTTGCTCATTATAAAACTTGGCGATTTCCTCATCAGTAACGACGCTATTGGTCGGCACTTCCGCCTTCAACAACATATCAATACGGAGTTTGGCGGTAAGATCAGCACGAAGCTGTTTTTCCGTCATATTTTCCGATTTCAGAATTTCCTCAAGCTTTTTCCCCTCCGGCAAACGGGTTTTAATCAGCTCCAATTCTGCATCCACATCCTTATCCGAAACGGTAAACTTCCGCTTATCAGCCTCCTGGCTCAACAACGTACGGACGACAAATCCCTGCACGGCCTGCTGCCGAAAACGCCCCATGAGCGCCTCCATCTGGGCAGGAGGAATCTGATCCGCTTTTGAACCCAACATCGTCATCACTTGGCGATCTGCTTCAGCCACCGTCAATTTTGTACCCCCCACATCAACCAAAACCAAAGCAGGATCTAACACAGGCGCCGTAGGTTTATCACCCGAATTCTTCAGTTCGACCACCGCTTTCTCAACCTTGGGAGCAGGCGCCTTGGCATCTCCTTCAGCTGACTTATTACACCCAGAGCTCAAAGCTGTCACAACCCCACCACACACACAGACGATCATCAAGTTTTTCAACATGGCATTTCCCTTCCTTAAAAATTTACAAGGCCAAAATTATATAACAGTCATCCGACTTGTTGCTAGAAAAATCTAGCCGCTTCGTTTACTCTCTGGCGTGCCGAAACCTTATCGCAGTATCTCACGAAAAACTGGTGGCGGGAGTGGGAGTTGAACCCACGACCAAAGGCTTATGAGTCCTCTGCTCTACCACTGAGCTACCCCGCCCTCAAAAAACGGCTGATAAACTAGTCAAAAGGCCAAGCGATGTCAATACTGTGCCTTGACCCAACTGAAACCAATTGCTATCAAGGTGACGAAAAGAGGGCTACTTCATGATAGAATCAGGAAAAACTTATTTGGTTATGGGCTTGCTTGATCCAAACTCCATAGCCTATTTTATTGGCACCACCATTGAACGATTTGGCGGAAAAGTAATCTATTCCGTCCAGAATGAGATCGTCAATAAGCGCTATCTCAACTCCAGCAAAGTTTTAACCACGGAAGAAAAGAATCGCCTCGACCTTCGTTTCTGCGATGTATCTGATGAGTCCCAGATTGAATCACTTTTCTCAGGTCTCGGAGAGCTTGCCGGTGTCGTTCATTCCATCGCTTATGCCAATCCCAAAACCTGCATGGGCAACGAATTCCACACTCGCTCCATGGCCGATGTCCTCAAGTCTTACCAGATCAGTTGCACGTCCCTCGCCACCATCAGTCAATTTGCTGCCCCCCATTTAAAAACCGGTGGTGCTATCCTGGCCCTTTCATTTGATACGCACCATGTCTATCCGCAATATAACTGGATGGGAGTTCACAAGGCTGCTCTCGAAGCGCTGGTTCGCGCCCTGGCCCGCCGTCATGGCCGCGACCAAATTCGAGTCAACGCCATTTCTTCCGGGCCCGTCGCCACAACGGCAGCCAGTAAGATCCCAGACTTTGAACACATCGGCAACATTTGGACACAATCCAGCCCTATCGCATGGGATCCCGTCGAGGATAGGCAAGCCGTCGCCAATGCAGCCGCATTTTTACTCAGTCCGCTGGCAGCAAAGATCACCGGACAAATTCTCGCCGTGGATGGCGGAGCCGCCATCATGGGCGGCCCACTGATGGAGCACGAGCGACCGCTGTGAGGATCCATGCGATATACAGGCATTCTGGCACTATGAAGATTCTGCCTCAAGAGTGAAAAGCGGTTAACGCGGCATTAATCATCTGTCGCACTTGAGCCACTTGCGCGGCATCATAATCTTTCCACAAACTCTCCATGAGGCAAGTAGGTGTTGTCTTCTCCTCCACGGCAAGCTGACGGATAGCCGCTGCGGCCCCCCGCGCATACCGCTCCGGCTGGATCCCCTGCCCCAGGGCCAGCCTCATGGTTCCGATCAACCGGTCATCCCACCCCAGTTTGCGACGGTTATCCCGCGTAACCCGGTCCACAGCATCCTTCAGGAAAGGATTCGTCATCCGCACCAGAAGATCATCTACATAGGCCGTGAACCCCGCATGCGTAAAGAGGGCATCCACCCCCTGATACTTTCGACACAGGGCCGCCCCGGATTCCTTCAAAAACGCCTCACGTGTAAACGTTAACAGCTCCGGATCGTGCGCCGCTTCAGCCATAGTAACCACACCACGCTCTCGCAGGAGATAGCCAATCAGCGCATGGGTAGCATTGTGACCATACAGCTTTGCTTCTTCGAACGGCAGCAAGTCCGCCTTCTCCTCAAACACTTGAATCCCCCGGGTGAAACCAGGTAATGCGATCTTGGTAATAAGGATACGATTGAATGCCTCGACCAGGAAGGCACGGACCATGCCCGGCACGACCGGACACAGTTTTTGCTCTGCAATTTGACCCACATCCGTGACCACACCGCTCATTTTCCCAATAACGGTATTAAGTACTTGTGCCCGCGCGGCGCCAAGGCTTGTACCGAGTTGAACCTCCAGGGTCTCAGAAAGAATTTCGGCCGCATGATTATGGTTTTCCGCCGTATAGATCACCGCGGCAGGCAACCCTGCATCACACATTTTTTCGCGCAGGCCGGCAGTCAAAATGCCCACCACGTCATCAGGCTTGCCCGTCCCGTAGAACGCCACGCTCGGCAACGAGGTGGCAATCTCCCCCGCCTCAGCCACAGCCCTGATCAAGGACAGCCGGTCGCACTCGACCAGGGGATTCAGAATTTCGATCGGCCCGATCTCATGGGTTTCAATTCCGGACGGCGTCGCCACATTGAGCGCATAGCGCCCTTTATTCCGGCGCACCGCCTCCACCATGGCGGGCACCACCTCCGCCACAACCAGCCTGCCAAAATTTCCTGACCGCCAGGCTTCGTAGCCAAATAGTCCCGCTTGAATCGCGCCAAACCCGAATCCGACAAAAGTTCGATTCTGCTTCATGGACGTTCCTTAAATTAATACTGGCGGCTTACGTTCGCCAAACCGTTTGGCCAAATGAAGAGTCTCTTCCAGGGGCTGGACTCCTTCTGAGGCACCCGGGCGCGACAAACTCGCCGCCGCACAGCAACTTGCCAAACCAGCGATCTCCAACACATCCCAATCTTCATGCAGGCCATGTAACATTCCCGCACAAAAAGCGTCACCCGCACCGACGGCACCAGCAATATACCCTTCCGGCAACACCAGAGAGCCCCTTGAATAACGCCGCCCGGCTTGATCGCGCATGTAAACCCCTTCCGGCATGTGCACCGCCACGAGTTTCATGTTTCCAAATTCATACAACCGCTCCACGGCTTCAATCAATGCGGCCCCATCAAGATTCCGCTGCTCATCCCGCACCTTAAGCCCCACTGCCCTGGCCGTTTCGATTTCATTGAGGATCAGATAATCCACATATTTCAGGGCGGGCGGCACAAGCTGGGCAAACCGGTCACTTTCCTCACTCACCACATCCAAACTGGTCAGGATTCCCGCTGCCTGAACCTGTCTGAGCAAACCCGCCGCCACTGTCCCATATACAGGATCGGTCTGATCCATGGCGTCTAACAACAAAAGATAACCCAGGTGAAAAATCCGGCAATCCAGGTGATGGATATCCACATGCGGGGGACTGAACAGGGCGTTCGCGCCACGATTATGGAAAAACACACGATCCCCCGTGGTCTCATCGTTCATCACGTCCGTGAAAGAGGTCGGAGCGGAGTCCGTCACCTCTAACCCGGCGATATCCACTCCCAATTCCGAGAACACACGACGCAGATACTGACCGTCAGCGTCATTGCCAACCACTCCCAGGCCAGCCAGCCGATATGACACCTGAAGCCGCGCCAGATCATTAAGGACGTTGGCAGGAGCCCCGCCGGGACTAAAGGTTTGATCCTTGATATTGGCCAGCATCCCGCGGGCGGGAAGGCAATCCACCCGCTTCACCCGATCGACAATCCAATTCCCCGCCGCCGTTATTCCGGTTTTTTGAGTCATCGGTTCACCCAACTGGCGTCACACCCTTTTTGAGGATGATATTTCCATACTTTGCCAGTTCGCCGGTCATCACTACCGCGAAGGCGGATTGCGCCCGGTCATAAAAGGCAAACCGGTCAATTCGAGCGATAGCCGGAGTTTTTGGAGCATGCCGGTCAACCGCCGCACGATAGGCCTTCTCAACGCGGGGATCAAGTTTGTCACCGGACACTGCCGCCATCATGACCAACGGGGCGTCCACATAAGCGTCCAGCTCGAATACCGGCAATATGGCGTCAATTAAAACCGGAATCGCAAGCCCGTCGGCCCGGATGACACGCTTCCCAAACGTCTCTCCGGGAAAATGTGCATCCGCCAGCACGATTTCATCCCCATGACCCATCCGGCACAACACAGATAGCAATTCAGGACTCAACAACGGGGAAATACCTTTTAACATAATCGACCTCTCTAAAAGTGCTCCGCACCCTTTAATCTTTTAGTGACAAGATTAATTCTTCAAACCGCCCACCTCTACATTCAATTCATTACGCAAGGCGATCCGCTCGAGTTTGCCATCACGAATCCAGATCACACGATCAGATACCGCGATCATCCGTGCATCGTGAGTGGCGGTGATAATAGTCACATTCTGTTCTCGCTGCAACCGGCACAATAATTCAATAATTTCCAGCCCTGTCTTGCTGTCCAGGTTTCCAGTAGGCTCATCCGCAAGAATCACCGACGGCTGGTTCACCAGGGCACGGGCAATGGCCACACGTTGCTGCTGTCCGCCGGACAACTGCATGGGCAAATGATCCAAACGATGCCCCAACCCCACGATTTCCAGCACCTTACGGGCATGTTCCGTGGCTTCTTCCGGCGAGTCACCCCGCAATACGGCAGGTAACGCAACATTCTCAAGCGCCGTCATCACCGTGACCAGATTGAAGGTCTGGAATATATAACCAATTTTGTTACAACGGATCCACGCTTGCTGCTCTTCTGGCAGTGAGAACAAATCCGCCCCCATGAACTCAATCACACCGGTTGTCGGGAAATCCAATGCCCCAATCATGTTAAAGAAAGTGGATTTACCAGACCCCGACGGCCCCATAATGGAAAGATATTCACCCTTATAAATGTCAAGGGAGACCCCGTTCAAGGCCCATACAGACTCCTTGCCCATCGTGTATTTCCGGGTGACATTCGTCGCTTTGGCAATAATCTCAATCTCACTCATGATTCTCCTCGCAGGGGTATCTTTGCCGGAACCATCAAGACCAGCATGTTCCGGGTCATCAGCGATTTCGTAAAGGCGACTACGTTCATCGCAGTCTCTTTTCGGCTCTTACCCAACTTCTGTGCCATGGCATCGACAATGGAACTCAACGTCTGCTCGCCATCCACCAAACTATAAAAGAATGTACCATACTCATCCAATTCGAGCTTCGCGCTATACTCGTAGCGCAACCACTTCGCGACCTTGCGTTTAAACGGCTTGAGTGGCGGGGTCATCTTTAAGTGGATGAGCCCCTGACTGTCTTTTTTAACTTCAACGTTATCAGGCTTTAACGGCACCACGGCCAGCGGATTGCTGATCACCGGAGCCTTCGGCGGTATCGTTTTTTTGCGAAAAAACCCCATCAATGAACCTCTTCCAAGTGGATTCCAGATTCTTCCGGCGTCGAGACGCGCGCCAGATTGCCATCCTCAATCCATACAATCCGATCCGACGCCTTGAGCATCTTGAGGTCGTGCGTGGCCGTGATAATCGTAACCCCCAGCGTGTCCCTCAAGTGCTTGAACAGTTCGATAATCTCTTCCCCTGTCTTCAAATCCAAGTTTCCGGTCGGCTCGTCGGCCAGCAGAATGTCCGGAGTGTTCGCCAGTGCCCGGGCAATCGCCACACGTTGCTGCTGTCCGCCCGACATTTCGGCCGGTTTATGTAGCGCTCTTTCCGCCAGGCCCACCAGGCCCAAAATCTCCAAGGCTTTCTCGCGCGCCTCTTCGCTATCCTTACCCGCGAAGGACATCGGCAGCATCACGTTTTCAAGGCACGACATCACCTGGATCAGGTTGAACATCTGGAAAATGTAACCCACCTTGCGGCATCGCAGCCAGGCCAGTTCGTAGGGATCCAGTTGTGCAATGTCCACCTGATCGATATAGACCTTACCGGCCGTCGGTTTGTCCAACCCGCCAATCATGTTGAAAAACGTGGACTTGCCCGATCCGGACGGCCCCATGATGGACATATACTCGCCCCGGCGCACATCGAGCGTTACACCGCGGAGGGCATGGGTTTCCAAATCCCCCATCTTGTAGACCTTCTTAACCCCTACTGCCCGGATGACATAGCTACCCTTGGCCGAATCGCGGGCACCAGCCAGCATTTCATCCAGCCGTGTTGACATCCCCGTTGTTTGGTTATCCTCGTTGCTCATACCGTACTCCTTAACGCTGAGGCCGGCACCATTCGTGAAGCGAATCGAGCCGGATAGATCGCCGCGAGAACTGCCAACAACGTCCCCACCACGACCGCCCCCGCCGCCGAAATAAAGAGCGTCCCATATGGCATGGAACCGAATACCAGTCCGAAACGGAACGCAAAGCTATACGCAATCATCGGCAGCAGAGCGCCAACCACCACCCCAACCAGCGAGCCAGCCAACCCGATCAATGAACTCTCAATTAAAAAGAGCGTCCTGATAAAGGCCGATAAGGCACCCAGACATTTCATGGTACCAATTTCACGGAAACGCTCCGTTACCGACATCAACAGTGCATTCGCCACTCCCAACACCGTGACCAACAACGAAATGCCCACAATCCAGATTGTACGGAACCGCTCCGCACGCGCCTGCTGTTGCGCCTTCTGGATCTGCTCATCACTCTCCCTGCCAAAGAACGGCTCGCGCCTTACGGACGAGTCGACAGGATCGGCGTAAACACGGTCTTCCACTGAATCGAGCACCACGCGCTGCCTCATCCCGGCCGACAACGTGGAGAGCTTAAGTTCACTCCTTGCTGCATTCCCCAGCACCAACAACAGCGCCGCCTCCTGCCCCAAACTCTCGACCGGAACCGATGTAACACCATTCATTTCAAAACCCAATCCGCGCACCGATTCGGGCCCGGCTGCCACCACTTGCTCAAGCAGCAACCGATCCGCATCGCTCAGGGCACCACAGACTGCCACGGCGATTTTCTTCCCCGACACCGACCCGATCTCCGCCCGTACGAGCGAAAGCATCATATTGACCGTATCCCGCTGGGCCCGTTCCTTGGCAATCGCCTGCTTGATCAACTGCCCGGTCAGATTGCTCATGAGAAAGGCTATTCCCAGCACCACGCCGGAAACCGTCACCAATGACCGTCCGAAACGGATCCGAATCCCCCTGAGAGAGATCTGCATCGCCCGCCGGAAGGGCAGTTTGATTTGTTTTCCAATTTTTTGTTCCATGATGAACTCCGTCAAAACCTAGAAGACGACACGGCCGAAACAATCAGATTGATGGCCACACCAATCAGGGCTATCAAGCCGATTCCCGTGCCATAGCCCGCCACCACTACAGGCGTAATTTCAAGAAAACGTTTCTGCCCAAATCGCTTATGGAAGTAGAACTTCCCGATCAGTCCTCCGATAATCATCGCCACGAACGCATGCGGCATATTTCCCACTCCCTGCACAAACCCATACACGGTCATCACCGGCAGACTGAACGCCGAGAGCAGTGCAAACCCAATGACCCCGAAGGAGAAGGAACCGGCAATCACCCAAGGATGAAGGGCCTGGAAAAACAGGGGTTGCGCCCCCCCCGTATCCAAGGTAGCCGAGTAAAGTAAAACAGTATTCTTGGCTTGCAGATCCCACATCTTCTGGGCAAACGGGTACAAATCGGAGGGGATCGCACTCGAATGCCAGATAAACGCCCAGAAGACAAAACTCAAGATGAACGTCAACGGCGTGACCAGGCAGTCGGCCTTGACGAAGGACCAGAAATTGGTCCCGGTCAATTCGTTCGTCCGGAAGGACTGGGCCATGCCGCCAAAGTTCTCGACCGGGATCGGGGCTAACCAGATTTCAACGCCCTTGTAACCCGACAAAATGAAAGCCGCCTCACGCACAAAAGGAATTTCCACATTCTGACCGACAATCCCGATCAACCTCGCATTGATGTAAGAGATGAGCGGGGTGTAGAAGAACGTGAAAAAGATGAGGAAAATGACCGGAAAACCCGGCACCAGAACATGACACAGCCATACCACGATGGAGGCGCACACCACATAAACACCAGCCGCAATCCACAGGGAGAAATCGCCTCGTCCCGGAGGCGTATCCCACAGGTTCTGTGGATGTGCAACCGGTCCTTCCGCGGCGCGACGCGCCTTCATCTCCCGCCCCTTGCGGAACAGATCCCGCCCAGTCTGAAAAATCGAGATGACCGCAATAGCGGCCGTCACCCCCATCGTGAAACTCATCCAGAAATCGATGGAATTCGCGAACGTCGTGGCCACCGTATCCATGCCAGGTTGCCAGCGCGTGAGCACCCCCAGGTGGTGCAGCAGTGGATTCATCACCAGCGTCAGGAGAATGGCGGCACCCGTCCCGACCAACGCCCAGAAGGGAATGATCATTCCCGTAATCACCAGACCCAGATCGATGATGAGCCCCGTGGGCGTGGCAGGCAGCAGGCTCTGAGTCATGGTGGTCATGTCATACCATGGCAAAGGAATAATCTGGACCGGCTTGGCCAAGAGCGACCCCGTCACCAGCGGTATCCCGATCTGGATAATCCCAAAAACAATCCCGAGAATGGCTCCCAGCGAAAACATTTTCCATTTCCACGTCGTTTTGCGTTCTCCGGACTCGGACAGCGCCATCGCCCCCTGGGCCGCGATCCCGGCAAAGGGAAACGGCAGACGCTCCACATCCGATGTCAGCCGGAAGAAGATATAGCCCAGCGTGTAACTTGTGAACCGCCCGATGATGGTCATGAACAGGATTAGCAGGACGGGGGTAATCCAGGCGGCATCAAAGAAATTACGGCTCAGGATGGCATCCGAGGTTGGTTGCGGAGCAAACCACGCTGGAAATTTCCCGAGCAACCCGATGTCCCGCACCGCATCACTCTGGACTAAATACTGCCGCCAGACGAGGCCCGCAAACGGTCCGCCTGCCGCCATGGCTCCCGCCACCACGAGGAGAATCACCAACTCCTGCTGGCTCAACGTCCGCATGGCGCGCCGGCAAACCTCAGAAAAAATGATCAGGGTCACCCACGCCGCCGCAATCCCACCGCCGGTCATCAGGCCCAGGTAAATGGAACCAGGCATCATCAGCAGACCACAGAAAAATGCCCCCGCCACGGAGACCCACGTGAAGCCGTTTTTAAATTCTTTGGGCGTCTCTAAAACGGAGCGATAGATTTCAAGTTCCTGATCCATCGACCCTCTATTTTTCACCTCAGACATGCCGCCCCTCCTTCTCCACACATTCATTCAAAATACCGGTGGCTTCAGCAAACATTTCGCGCCGCTCGGCATCCGTTGTCGCCCGCCAGTTCAAAAATTGCTTACGCAGAACGCCCATGAACGGGACCAGCGTGCGGTTCCAGCCCGCCGTGTTACCACTCAAACGCGTGAGCGTAATGCGGGCCACGTACTCACTTGTCTCCGGATCTGTCGGCAGCGAAATCTCCATCCGCTGCGACACCCCCAAATCATAAGGCTTCAACCAGACGGTGCTCGCCACAGCGGGCACCAGTTCATCGGTATCATAACCCTCTTTCTTGCGGATCTCCAGAAGTGCAGAAGGAGGGGAACAGAAGAAAGGCCCCGAACTACCCGCCCCATTCGCGTCCAGCCACCGCTGGAAGTAACTGATCACCGCCACCCGATCATGCGCCGTGAAGGTGAACGGTAAATTAAAAATCATGCTATCCCCCTCGGCTTTCGGGATCGCCCAACTCACCGTATCGGAAGGAGCCGCCAGTTTGGCCGCATCACGCGCCGGAACGATCGTTGAAAGCAGCACCGAGCCCATGATCGCCAGTGAGGCGTAGATGGTTTCAATCGAACTGTAATCCATCTTCATGCCACCCGTCATATCGAGAGCCGTTAACAGCCTGCCGGTTCCCTGGCTCAGAATATACCCCATGACAGCCCCAACCACCGCATAGACACAGGCCTCCGCCATGAACATGAAGAAAACATGATTCGGGGCAATCCCGACGGCGTTATAGACATAGATTTCGCTGCGGCGTTCGTACACCGATCCCCGCATGGTGCTGAATACCGTCAACGCCGCAATCAGAATCGGCACCAGCAACTCCAGCAAGCCGGCGAAACTCCGCGACCGCTGCCGGGAGCCGTAGTACGAAACCCCATCAATGGCGTAGTAAGCCGGTTGTCCAATGCGCTCAAGATAGCCCAACACCAGCTTCCGCTGACTGCGGTAATCCAGTGCGGGATACTCCGCACCGCCGGACTTAACGCGGTAAACGGCCTTCGGGAAGAGCACAAAACAGTTGGCAACGATCTGGGCCTCACCCCCGCCTGCGACCGGCAATTCATTGACCATGATCACCTGCGAAGCGGGCAACCTCCCCGTGTTTTCCGGAATGACCGGCGTGCCATCCGACGCCACCCCCACACTCTGCATCGTGTTGACATCAAACGGCAACAACGACTGCCCGTCCAGGCCCAGACACTTGCCCATTTCAATGGAGTCGAAAATTCCCTGTACCTGATACTCAACCCCGCGCAAGGAGATGATCACCGGGGGTTCCGCATCCACATCCGCAGGACTGATTCCCAGATCGCGCGCGACGACATCCGGAAGAATGACCTGACGTTTGCTTTGGTACCCCTGATTCAACGCCTCCATCCGCTCTTTACGATCCTGGGGCGGTTTGGTAAACCACCCTTTTTTGGTCATCAGGTAGCGGTCCATTCCTGAAAATATCGGTTCGTTCCAAGCCATTTCAACGGCGGCATTCACGCGGGCACGCTTGACCACATTGTTACTGTTTATCAGAAATTCACGATCAATCAAAATCTCGGCGTTCTGCCCGCGCTCGTCAACCTTCAATTGCGTCGTCAACCAGCGATGCACCGTTACCGGGTACTGATTCCCGTAAATCTGGCGGATATTGGAAACCTCATTGGCATCCAGCGTCCGGAAATTCGGATCCCGAATCATCAAGCCATTCCAACTCGACCGGCCAGTTGGCTGCTCCACATTAACCAGATCGGTAGAGACTGAAGTGAAGCAGATCATCACGAACGTGATCAGCACCAGCGTGCCGCAAGTCAGCCCCGTCCGGATTTTCCGGCGGCGCATATTATTCAAGCCCAGCATGAAGGCCGTACCGACCACCCCACCACGACTGATATCGGCCCCTTCCACCTGACCTTCCTTGCTCCTTAAATCCTTCAGGTTCTGCTTGAACTTCCCGCCCACCATCATCGTCACCAGAAGCGACAGAAGCAGGATCAGGAACCCGAGCAGGATCATCATCGATGACCGCACAATCTCGAAGGCGGGATGAAAAATACGCAACAACGCAAAAACCACCAGGAAGATCACGCCGGTAGCCAGCAACTGCTTGCGGATATCGGTATATCCGAAAAGAAGTTTTTCAGCGAAGAAAACAAACGGCACCAGCAGCCCGAGATACCAGATAATCCCCACCACAGCCTGCGAGATTCGCGACCGGATCACCGGGTAGTTATTGATCGCATACGCTTCACTCGCACCCGCGGCATTCACCGCAGCGGACGGATCTTTCTGCTCCCACTTCGCATGCGCCTCTGCAAGCCATTCTTTCGCCTGCTTATGAAAACTGAGCATTAACTCATCCGCCATCCCAAAACGCTCCTGGAGTTGCAGGCGCTTCTCCGCGGTTCGCAACATGGAAGCCGCCGCATCAAACATGGGTGTGGTCAACACCGGAGTGTCCGCCGCCAGATACCCGGCTCCATGAATTTCCGATTCACCCGCGCTGATGGGGGCATTACGATCCACGTTCAACATGAAGGCCCGATCTGCAAGTAACTCCTTATTATCCGCCGATCCATCCTGAAGCCCTATAATAAACGTCAGGTCCGGATCCAAAAAGGCGATGGTGGGTTCGAAATGCGACCGGGCGGGAGAAGAAAAGCTGAGCCGATCCATGAAGGAAACGCCTTTAAAGCGTTTCATCGTCTGGGGATTAATCTGGTCATACAGCGCGACGGGCACGCACCGGAACATCGAGAGATTGATTTCCCGCGGAGAACCAGCCCCCGTCGCCATCAAATCAGTGCCCGGAATATCCGAACTAAATACAGCCCGATTTCCCGAGGCAATTTCATTGATATAGACGATATGACCCTGCTCATCAAACCGCATTCCCAAAACAGAAACGGAACTTTTTCCAATAGGGATTAAGTCAAAGGCAAATTCCCTTCGGAACTCCCCATAGGGACTCGTCTGCATCACCGGCGCATTATTGACCCCGCGAGTCTGGATACTATAGGAACCCGCGGCCCCACCGGCTCGAGTAAAGGTGTTCGGCCACATCGGATGACTCGGAATCATCGCGGCAGATCCCGCACTCCCGAACAGCGTCCCTCGCAATGAAAAAATCGCCCCCCCCCGATCTTCCTTGATGGATTTTAACGGCACCTGCCCCGCCGCCAACGCCAGAACCGACCGCCCAAGCACAGGCACATGCTGTCCCATTACCTTGAGGGACATTCCCGTCCACGTGTCCTCGGGCGTACAGGCTTTCGTCGGATAAAAATCATAATTAGCCAGGGTAAAGGCAAGCCGCCCACAACGGAACCAGACTTCCGACTCCAATTCAGTCGCAGAGAGAGAAATACTGTTGGGATACTGCTTGCTTCCTGAAGCATCCCTTGAACCCCACTGGATCACTTCAAATTGTTTCCCCGCCCCTTGGGCAGGCACGTTGAATATGAAGGCGTTCGCCAGATCCGTAACCTGGGGCTCCACCACCGTGCCCGGACCGGGAATCCCCACCAGCAGGGCCAGATTGTTAC
>JBAWZF010000010.1 GCA_037143175.1 bacterium | reverse complement strand
CACCAAAACAAAAACAAGTTATCTTAACTTAGCGCCATTCAGGGCTGACCCCGATCCCTCCGCGCGCGAAAACTAAAACGGCGGCTCTCTCCGCCGTCCGACAAAAGAAATCATCTCAATTGCAGGGGGCTAAACTGTTACAGCAGGGGGGCTACCGGGGAATGAAGGGCGAGACGGTTCCTTTGAGCAGGGGGTGACCCCTGGTATGCTCTTATTTGTTAGAGGTTGATGCGGGAAGCGCGCTCTTGAAGTAGTGTTTTGAAGCGGTCTTTCATGTCGGGGCTGCAGAAACCCTTCGCCATTATCCGAAGGGCGGTGGAGAGGTTTTTGGAGAAGCGCTCATAAACGTTCTCGATCTGTTTATTCGTGAGTTTCATGGAAATGGCAAATCGCATGAAATCCTCCCGCGTCAATCGACTCTTTCGACCATTCAGTGTCAGTGCGGTCTCTTCGGTATCCTCCGGCAGCAGCAGGACCGTCGGGAGCAGGTCATAGGCGGGCGACAATGCGATTGCGCCACCGAGTCTGTATAGCAACGAAAAGTTCTTTAGATGCATATCCGAGTTGCCGGTGAGGAAGCAGAAAAGCGTCACTTCGAACAGCCGCAGGGCGTCAAATAAAGGGTTGCTACAGTGCCGCAGGATCACCTTGCCCACCTGCTCCAGAGAGCCCCGGTATTTCTGTTCGGTCAGCCGGTCGGTCAGTTGGCACATGTCCTCCATATGGAGTTTTGTCTCGCCATCGCGGTCCATGCGTTTGGTGACGAAAGCGAGCCGCTTATCTTCCAGCGGGATTAATCCGCATTCGGCTGTTGAGAGGCCGAAGCACTTGGCGATACGCATCGTCAGATGCTCCAGTTCCGGCATCTCAGGAAAGCGGGTCACCGGTGGCTTGAGGATATAGCCTCCCTCCAGGCCAACCAACGTAAATCTGGAATTTTGCGGGCGCTCTCCTCTTTCAAGATGCAAGGAAAGCTTGGGTTGAACGCCGGGAACCGTGACATGCTGGCGCACGATTTTTTCGGCCAGTCCATTCAGTTGTTCCCAAGTGTAGGGAAGTTGGGGTGGGTGGGGTGCACCGAAGAGCTTCCGGCAACAGGTTTCATGATATTGCATGACGCCGTCCCCCAACGGTTCGAGACAGATCTGGCAGTTTGTGCTATTCATTTTCTGTCCTCCAGGGGAATGACTGACACCGCCCCGATGCAGTCGCGGCAACAAGCCAGCAATAATCCCATTCGGTCGCGTGGATCGAGCTTCCAGGTATGTTCGGCTATATCCAGCAGCCACCCCTCGGGAATCAGACCATCAAAGAAGGGGAAGAGTCGTTTGTCTTTGAAGCTTCCAGTTTGAAGGGGTAACGTCAGGCTGATGGCAACGGCATGGGGATCCGCTAGATAGGCCGCATCATACGTAAACGTATAGTCGCGATCCCTCTCCTCCAGTACTCCTGTCAAACGGCCCTGCATGTGGATTTCAGCTTTCCTCATCATCCACCTCCATGCGGAAAGCGTTCGGTTCCATTCGATGCCCAAACAGTGCCAGCACCTGATTCACCTTATCAAGCCGGAGCGAGGTCTTGCCCTGCTCCAGTTCGCGGATAAAGCGTAGGCCAACGCCAGCCCGGTCAGCCAAATCCTTCTGCGTCAGTCCCATCGCTCGGCGACGCTCCTTGATGAATAGAATCAACGGCTCAGTCATATTGCCCCCTTTTGGGTATAATTTACACAACAGGAAATATAATACCCCCTATCGGGTATATCAATGATATAATTTACAAAATTATACCCGATAGGGGGAACGCGAGGGTCAGCCCTTAGAATAAAGAATACGCTTGTCCGGGACGTGTGGGTGGAGTAGGGTAGGGAAATGGCGAGGAAACTTCGAGTGGAGTATCGTGGGGCGATCTACCATGTGACGGTACGGTCAAATGGCGGATCGGTGTTGTTCAAGGATGACAAGGACCGGTGGTACCTGCTGGGCCGGATCGAGGAGGCGGGGGAGCGGCATGGTGTGCGGGTATACCTGTTCTGTTTGATGAGAAACCATTTCCACCTGGTGCTGGAGACGCCGCGAGGGAACTTGGGGCAGTTCATGCAGGGGGTCTTGACCGGGTATGGCGTGTACTACAACTTGCGGCACCGGAGTCACGGGCATGTGACGCAGGGGCGGTACGGGGCAAGACTGGTGGATGGGAATGAGTACCTGCTGAAGTTGAGCCGGTATGTGCACCTGAACCCGGTAAAGATCGGGGCGGTAAGGTCGAAGCCCCTGGCTGAACGGCTGGAGATGCTTCGGACGTACCCATGGAGCAGCTACCGGGGCTATGTTGGGTTGGCGGCACGGCGTGCCTTCGTTGAGCACGATCCAGTGCTTGACCTTATGGACCTTATGGATGGGAGCAAGACGAAGCGGGGAGAGAGGTATCGAGCCTTTGTGGAGTCAGGGGTGGCGGAGGATGACGGGGAGTTCGCAGCGGTGCTGGGACGGTCGGTTCACTGCATTGGGAGTGACGATTTCCGGGAAGAGGTGGAGGTGAGGTACGCGGCGCTGCTTGGGAAGGGAGTTGTGCGTGAGGATGCGTCCTTCCGGCGGCGTGCAGGGGTGTTGCGCGCCGATAGGATCATGGCCATGGTGGCGGTGATCGCAGGGCTGCCGGAAGAGGCCTTGCGGACGAGGAGGCGGGATTGCCGGTGGCGGGCGGTGGCGGCGCGGATGTTGTGCCGGTACGGAGGCCTGACGCAGAGGGACGTGGCGGAGACGCTGGGGGTGCGTACGGGCGTGGCGGTGAGTTGCCAACTCAGGCGGCTGACCCAGTTGCTGGAGTCGGACCTGGAATTGGGATCGGTGGTCCAGAGAATCGAGAAGCAGTTGGACAAGGAGCAGGCGAAATCCAAGCACTAATTACTAATCTAAGGGCTGACCCTTGGGATATTCCAAAATCGCCGCCAGCGCCAGCAAAAAGGGATTCAGGCTGATCAGGCCTACTGAACACCATCTTTTCTCACTCCCGAGAAATTTTACAAGGCGACGGCATTATTTTCGCCGTAACTTGTGTTAATCCATACTTGGCACTCCTTCTGCTTTAATAATTATAGCGGAAGGAAATTCGAAGATGGCCACAAATTTCAAAATGCAAGGAGAGTTGGAGCCCGGGTTGTTGATGGATGTGCTCCAAGTGCTAAATCGGCGCCGGAACCTGAACGGTTATGTTGAGGTAACCTCGGCTTCAGTGATGGGCCGGATATGGCTTCAGGAAGGTGCGATCATCTCCGCCATTTGGAACGACCGTCAGGGAGAATTGGCCGTCGAGTGTATGCTGCGGTTGAAACAAGGCCTTTTCGAGGTGGGTGAGGCAATCAGCTTACCAGCCAAAACGATTTCCAAGGATACTACAGCCATCCTCATGATGTGTATGAGGGCCATTGGACGGGATTCCCTGGCACCCGCAGCCCCCACACGCCTTCCCCCGGCCCAACAGGCACCTGTGCAGACGACTATTCCTGTGATGACTGACGAACCGATGCCCACGCCAGTTCGTCTCCCAGTTGACCGTCCCTGCAAGCGCGGGTTTGTTGTGGCGGGGCGGTGGAGTTTGGGTATTGCGGCGGCTATTCTGTTGGTGGTACTGGGGACAGGCGGAATGGCGGGTACGAAGCTTTGGACTGCAACGCAGACTCCAGTACCGGTTCAAGTGGAGCCAGTTCCCGTCGTGACACCGACAGTACCTGTAATCGCGCTTCCTGCCAAACCTGTGATCATTAATGATGGTTGGCCGAATGTGATGCTCTCCGCACTGGCCGCGTCCGGCAAAAGACATTACTGCGCAATTCTGAACGGGCAGTTATTGGGCGTTGGCGAGCAAGTAGATGGCGTGACCGTCCGGTCGATTCGCGCTAATGGCGTGGTTCTGGAATATCAAGGTCAACGTCGCTTTCTGTGTGCCATTCAGCAACGATAGCGGATCGGAACCAGAGTTCTGTCCCGCCTTCCTGGTTGAACGGCTGTTCCAACTTCAACCTTAAGGCGATCCCCACCATTGCGGCTAAGGCAGCAGCCCGCTATCGGCAATTACTATATGTTTCTGGGGAAGTGCAGGGGATTCGAACGAATGGCCGACCGGTGAAGAAGGGGTTCAGTACGGAGGTTGTAGAATACGTGATTGCGCAGAAGGGCAAACTGCCACTGAATGAAATCCTGCGGAGTCGGATCCGGTATTTCACTGATGGGGCAATTATTGAAAGTAAAGTGTTTGTGGAAGAGGCATTTGGGCGGCACCGAGCCCACTTCAGTGAGAAACGGGAAGCCGGAGCCAAGCGGATGAAGGGTGGCGACTGGGGAGATCTGTTCACCGCACGTCAGTTGAGAGTGGATATATTCGGGATCCCGGCGGCGCTATAAAAAGGGATAAAGGATATCTCGTGATGATTCCGGCAGGCGATTCCAGCTTTTCTGTCCCTAGGTTTTCTAGGTTTTCTCAGTCATGCGGAGTGATTACTTTGGCGATAGCGCGAGGGGCTGATCCGGGTCACGCGGCGGAAGACCCTGCTGAAGTGATAAGGATCAGGATACCCGACGTCACGCGCAATGCGGTGGATTGGCACGGCTCCCTGTCGGATCAGTTCCAAGGCACGAAGGATACGGCGTCGTTCCAAATGCCGCATGGGGGTGAGTCCCGTCAAATCCTGGAACAGGGTGCAAAAGTAGGCGGGTGATAAGTGGACGCTGATGGCTAAGTCGGACAGGGTGAGCGGGCGCGCATAATCAGTGTCGATCAGACGCAAGGCGGCTGCGATTTGCGGAAGCCGGCTGGCTCGACTGGCTGAAAGTTCAGCCACCTCCTTGCGCCGGTGGATGGCGTCAGGAGCATGAAGATCATTCCGGGGACACCGGCAGAATTCCAGCATAATGCGCGGTAACAGTGATTTGATTGCCAGCTGGGCGCCCGGACGCTGGCCGTTCCATTCTTCCAACAAACTCTCCATCAGCTCCCTTACCCGGGAAGCTGCGGCCTTCTTAACACACCTCGGCATGGAAACCACATCCAGCAAGTGATGACCGCTCACTGTCCGGGCATGGAAATGGATCCACAACACCTCCAGACCCATGGTCGGATCCACCGATCCGGTTTGGATCAGGCCTGCCGGGAATAGGAGCGCCATGCCGGGCTTAAGCCGATAGGAGGCCTCGTTCAGGTTCAAAGTGCCACCGCCACGGGTAATCACATAAACCTTGTCGTAAAGCGTATGCTCAATGAACTCCTGCCCCCACAAAGAATAGAGCGCAGTGTGTTGGGCCTCCTCACAACGGAACGTGGCATCAGCCAGGATCGCCGCCTGGTCGGCGGGTACGGCTTGTGTGGTTCTGGTTTCCATGGTTGATCGAAAGAATATCCATTAACCTCGCAAACTGCATCTATTGCCGTCAAGGCTGTTTTACTGTTGAGTAGCGCTGATTTTAAATGAAGGGAGCGCTCATGATCACAACTGACGACAGGAACATTATCCGGGGATTGGCAAGCCGAGTTGCGGAGTTGGCGGCCTTGCCGCACCAGGAGGAGACACGGGCGCGCTGGCGGAATTTGAACGGATTGAGACCGGAACGACCCCTGGTGATGATCGACCAGATCTGCTGGCATGAGCTGAATTGGAACCATGAGCTCTCGCTGGAATGCAAGGATGCCGGGTGCCGCGCTTATGAGACCGAACTGCGGCAGGTGCTCTACCGCTGGCAGCATTTCCGGGTGGATATGGTGATCGAGCCGTATATCCGCGTTCCGATGGCGATTACCAACACCGATTTCGGACTGACTGTCCATGAGGAGATAGCGGTAAGTGATCCCGCCAATAGCGTGGTGTCGCACAAGTTTGAGAACCAATTTGCCGACGACGGAGATCTGGACAAAATCCAGATGCCGACGGTACACCATAATGTCGCCGAGACACGGAGACGACTGGAAGTGGCCCATGAACTCTTTGCTGGCCTGCTGGAGGTCAAAGCCTGTGGGTATGATCCCTATTTATCCCTGTGGGATCCCATCTCGTTCTGGATGGGGGTGGAGGGGGCACTCTATACGATGATCGACCGGCCGGAATTCATGCACCGGGTGGTTGCGCGCATGACGGAAGGCTACCTGGGCCTGCTGGACCAGCTTGAGACCCAAGGCCTGTTGTATGGGCCTCAGGAGTTGATTCACTGTACCGGCGCATATACCGACGAATTGCCGGCACCGGGTTATGATCCTAAACGCCCTCGAACGCGGGATCAATGGATGTTCGGGCTGGCTCAAATGTTCTCCACGGTATCACCCGAGATGTTCAAGGAATTCGAAATCGACTACACCGCCCGGATCTGTGAACGGTTCGGCTTGGTCTACTACGGCTGCTGTGACCCCCTGGACGGCAAGATGAAAGAAGTGCGGATGCTACCTCATGTCCGCAAGATCTCGATGAGTCCATGGGCCGATGAGAGTCGCGGGGCGGCGGAGATCGGACGGGATTATGTCTATTCACGCAAGCCGAATCCCGCCCACGTGGCGATGACGGGCTTCAATGAGGATCTGATCAGGAAAGACCTCACGACAACATTGCGGCATTGCCAGGAGAACGGCTGCGCACTGGAGTATATTCTCAAGGACATCAGCACGGTTAATTACGATCCCACACGCCTGAACCGGTGGGCCGACATTGCAATGTCGGTTGTTGAATCATGATTCAGGACGGCACTTGTTATTACACATCAAGACCCGCATCGGCTAACTGCGCACTGCCTACTGGCCTCTACTCCAACCTCGGATTAAGAAACCCGGTATTGGGATCCGTAATTTTCTGGAGATAGGTCAGAAGTTCACGATCATACTCGGCATCCGCATCTTGTCCCATTTCGCGATAGATGCCACGCAGGCGGTAATAGCTTTCTTCGGCTTCATGCGCGCTGCTATAGCGTTGCTCCGGATCGGGATCAAGAAAGCGTTTAAGCAGCCGCACGATGCGCTTACTCTTTTGGACGAAGGGCGGAAGCATGGATTCCACCCGGTCAAACAGGGAAAGCTTGAATTGCAACAGGGTTGCGTCATCCATGTCGTTGCAGACATGAAGAGATTCGCCGCATAACATTTCCAAAGCGACCAGTCCCGCGCTAAAGAGGTCGGTTTGCGCCCGGCCCGGCTCCAACCGGTGCGTTTCAGGGGCCATGTAAATAGGGCTCCCCAGTAAAATGCTGATTTTTTCACCAATCTCAACCGCGCGGCCAAAGTCGACCAGTTTCACGGAGCCCATGCGGTCGATCATGATGTTCGAGGGTTTGATGTCGGCATGAAGGTAATTGGCCTCATGAAGCACCATCAGCCCCATCAGTATCTTGCGCAGAATATAGAGAGCCACTCCAGGTTGAAGAATAAACCGGGTGTCTTCCACCCGGAACAGGGTATTCATAAAATGGTCCCACTCTTCATCGGAAGACTGACTGCGCGCGATGGCGAGGTGTGAGCCGTTTAACAGGTATTGAAGATCGATGCCGTCAATCACTGACATTTGAAGATACCCGATGCCATTGGTCTCATCATAGGTGTCGTGGGGAACCAGGTTATCACTGTGGACAGGCTGAAGTTTCGAGACCTGGCTGGCGAGACGGCCCATGTCGATCCAGTATTTCTCGGCGGAGGAATAAATGCCAGGATCGTGAATTTTGATGGCATGCCGGGTGTGGCAGCCGCGGCCCCCCTGCCGGGTCGCGAGAAAGACAACCCCTTGTCTTCCCTTGCCGAGTTCTCTTGAAAATTGATAGGGAATGGGGGATAGGATGCTGCGGCTTTTGATAATAGAATGATAATCCGCGATGAGCCGGCGGATATCCGGATCAACAGGAGGGGAGGGCGGTTGGCTCTCCAATACTGTTTCATCATCATAGATTTCAGTCGATCGCGTTGTCATTTGTGGCGCGAACCCTATCACAGAGGATTCTGACTGGCAATCATAGCCGTAATGGCCTACAGTGCATCCGTTTTGATTTTACCCGGGATCGGGTAGTGAATGAGGAATCATCTATGCAGTGGTTGTTGAAAAAAATTATCGGAACGAAGAATCAGCGCGATGTGAAAAAAATGCAGCCGCTGGTGGTTCGAATCAATGAACTTGAACAGCAGTATCAGTCTCTGACCGAGGCGCAGCTCAAAGCCAAGACCATTGAGTTCAAGGAACGGCTGGCTAAGGGACAAACGCTCGATGATATTCTTTGCGAAGCTTTTGCCGTGGTCAAAAATGCCTGTCGCCGGTTATCGGGCACGCATTTTGACGTCTGTGGCCATGAACTGACATGGGAAATGATTCCCTTTGATACCCAGTTAATGGGAGGTATGGCCCTGCATCATGGCAAAATTGCCGAAATGGCAACCGGTGAAGGAAAGACTTTGGTCGCCACCCTTCCGCTATATCTGAACGCGTTGAGTGGGTTCAATGTACACTTGGTGACCGTAAACGATTATCTGGCCCGGCGCGATTCGCAATGGATGGGAATACTGTTAAAATATCTAGGGCTTTCAGTCGGTTGTATCCAAAACCAGATGAACCCCGAGGAACGTCGTGCGGAGTATGCCAAGGATATCACCTATGGAACCAATAGCGAATTCGGTTTCGATTATCTGCGTGACAATGGCATGGCCTGGCGCGCCGAGGATCAAGTGCAGCGCGGGTATTTCTATGCCATCGTTGATGAAATTGACAGCATTCTGATTGATGAAGCTCGTACCCCGCTGATCATTTCCGGTCCTGCCCCGGTTTCTTCGCACCAGTATCAGGAGGTGAAGCCCCGTGTGGAGCGCTTGGTTCGTCGACAGTCCGAATTGTGTAACCAATTGATTGTTGAAGCGCGTACGGCTATCGAGAAGAAGGATGATGACGTGGCCATGCAGAAGCTTTACAAGGTTCGGCGTGGTATGCCCAAGCACAAGCAATTAACGCATCTTCTTGAGGATCCCGCCGTGCGGCGGCTGGTGGAAAAAGTGGAAGGCATGATGCTGACCGATATGTATAAGGAACAGGCCCGCGCCCTTCGCGAGGAGCTGTTATTTGTAATCGATGAAAAAAGCCATGACGCCACCCTGACGGAAAAGGGTTGCGAGGAGATGAGCCCTTCCGACCCAGACGCTTATGTGCTGCCGGATTTAGTATCAGTCATGTCGGACATTGACGGGGATGTCAGCATGAGCGAAACGGATAGGGCCAAAATGAAATTGGAGTTTCAAGAGCGGGTTGCCCAGCGTAGCGAGCGCATTCATAACGTGGATCAATTGATTAAGGCCTACTGTCTGTACGAAAAAGATGTGCAGTATGTGGTTCAGGATAATCAAGTCTTGATCGTGGATGAGTATACCGGACGCATTCTACCCGGACGTCGTTGGAGTGACGGACTGCATCAGGCTGTGGAAGCCAAGGAAGGTGTGAAGATCGAACGGGAAACCCAGACTCTCGCGACGATTACCATCCAGAATTATTTCCGTATGTACAAGAAGCTGGCCGGTATGACGGGTACGGCGGAGACGGAAGCCGACGAGTTTCATCAGATTTATAAACTCGATGTCATGGTCATTCCCACCAATCGTCCTGTGCGCCGGATGGACAAGAACGACGTGGTGTACAAGACCCAGCGTGAAAAATTCAAGGCGATCATCGATGAAATTGCCGAGTGCCATGGCCGCGGACAACCGGTACTGGTGGGCACCATCTCCGTTGAAACGTCAGAATTAGTGAGTCGGATGTTGGACCGGGCGAAAATCCCTCATAGTGTTTTGAATGCCAAGAACCATGAACGTGAGGCCGACATTGTTACTCGCGCAGGGCAGAAGGGGGCTGTGACCATCGCCACCAATATGGCCGGTCGAGGTACGGATATTAAACTTGGTGAGGGCGTCGTCTGGGTGCCTCGCGATGTGGTTTTGTCGCAGCTTAGTCTCACGGACAAGTTGAATGGCAAAACATTGAAGGAGCAGTTAAGCGAAACTCCCTGCGGCCTCTATGTGATAGGTTCCGAACGGCATGAATCGCGGCGTATTGACCGCCAGTTGCGCGGTCGTTGCGCCCGCCAGGGTGACCCCGGGATGTCCCGATTCTATGTCTCGCTTGAAGACGATCTGATGCGGTTATTCGGGTCCGACCGGATCGCCAGTTTCATGGAAAAGTTCGGCATGGAAGAGGGCGAAATGCTCGAACATTCCATGTTGAATCGGTCCATTGAGACAGCCCAGCGCCGAGTTGAGCAGCAGAACTTCTCCATCCGCAAGCGAACGCTTGAGTATGACGATGTGATGAATAAGCAGCGGTCTATTATCTACGCATTCCGCGGGGATATTGTTCGTGGGATTGAAATCCGTGAGCAGCTGTATGATGTCATTTATGATGTGATCTCAAACCGTGCCGAATCCGTGCTGGAAGGCGGTAAAGAGGATGCCATTGAGGCTTTCCTGATCTGGGTACACAGCACGTTCCCGATCGCCGTGAAACGCGAGGAATTGAGCTTGGGCAAGGATGATCTTGAAAAAGTAGTGAAGTTGATTTTCGGAAGAGTCAGGGATGCCTACGAGATCAAGGTGTCATCCGAAGGTGGCGAGATGATGCAGAACGTGGAGCGCCAGGTGATGTTGCAGGCCATTGATCTGCACTGGCAGGACTACCTGCGGGGGATCGACGGGCTGCGTCAGGGCATTGGGATGCGTGCTTATGGTCAGCGTGATCCGCTGATTGAATACAAACGTGAAGCCTATGACATGTTTGCCACCCTGATGGATGATATCCGCGAAGATATTTGCGAAAAGATTTTCCGGGCCTCAACCCAGATGATGGCTTTCGAACGGTTCATGCGGGAGATGCCCACCCAGACGATTCACGACGGCGTGGTCGCACTGGGCCAACCGGCCGAATCGGCCGCTCAACCGAGCCGGTCTGCCGTCCGTGGCGGAGATGCGGCCATGCAAGCGGCCATGAAGGCGGCCTCCATGCCGGTTCAACGGACTACCGCGAAAGTTGGCAGGAATGACGCCTGCCCTTGCGGGAGTGGCAAGAAATATAAGAAATGCTGTGGGGAAAATACTTGATCCGGGTGGTGGGGTGGATTCGCGAGTCTTGGCGTTGGATAGCAGCCGCAGTTTCGGGTTTGCTGTTAGTGCTCGCGTTTCCACCTTTTGAGTCGGGACAGGTCGCCTGGGTGGCCTTGATCCCGCTCTTGTTAGCGTTATTAGTTCAATCGCACGCTAAGCCCGGAATCCCGGTTCAAACGGCCTTCAAGATGGGCTTGACCACCGGTCTCATATTCTGGCTCATCACCATGAGTTGGATGTTCCGGTTGTTTGATACCTCGCCTGCACCTGCAGTTTTGATTGTGATCGGTTGGCTTTTGTTGTGCGGGTATTGTTCGCTATTTCTGGGCGTATTTGCCATGTCTGTTGCTTGGCTGGCTCAGCATATCGGCAAGGATAAATTCTGGCAGACCCTTTTACTCACGTTCTTAATTCCCGTCTTATGGGTGGGTGGCGAGGTAATCCGCTCCTATTTGTTTGCCGGTTTTCCCTGGAATTTGCTGGCCATCTCCCAGTACCGGAATGTACTGCTGATTCAAGCGGCCCAATGGGTCGGAGCTCCGGGCGTTTCGGGTGTGTTGATGCTGGCCAATACCGGCCTGGCCTTTACTATTTTGCGCTACGTTTCACCACGTAAGCAGAAACACTATCGACCGCATTTGGAATTGTTTGTCGCACTGTTGAGTATGGCGCTTTGCTTCAGGTCGGGCGTTTTACTCGTCCGGGAGTATACCCCGGTTATCCGCTCCGTCACCATCAGCGCCATTCAGCCGGCGATCCCACAGATCAAAAAATGGACGGATGAGCAAGTGGATCTTATTCATTCCACATTCCGCCAGTTGATGACGCAGACGGTAAAAGATCCCGAGGGGCTCCCGGATCTCATTGTCTGGCCTGAAACGGCAACCCCGTATTGTGTTACCGATGAACGGGGCGCCTCGAAGGATTTTGTTGAGGAGCTCTGTCACTGGGGGAGCCCCTTGTTGGTGGGCTCCATGGATGAAGTCAGCGTCGGCTGGAGTGTTTCGTATTATAATGCGAGTTTCCTGTTTGATACCAACGGTGTCGTAACCGAGCATTATTATAAGCAACATCTGGTTCCTTTTGGTGAGTTTGTACCTCTGAGCGGGATCATTCCCTGGTTGGGTACGCTGGCACCCATGGGCTGGAATTGTTCGCCCGGACGGGAAGCAACCGTCTTTACGCTGGGCTCCTTATCCAAATGGAGTTTTTCCTGCCTGATTTGTTTCGAAGATATTATGGCGGATTTGTCGCGGGCTGCGGTCAAGAGAGGTGCCCGGCTGTTGGTGAACCAGACGAATGATGCCTGGTTTGACCGGTCGGCAGGCCCGGAACAACATTTGGCCCATTGCGTTTTCAGGTGCGTGGAAAATCGGGTGGCGGCCGTGCGGGTGGCGAACTCGGGGGTTTCCTGTCTGATTGAACCAACCGGGCTGATTGTCGAGCAGACGGAGAATGGGATCGGACGACCGCCGGAAGCCGCCGTACTGCGCTGGCAGGTGCCGATTCCTGAGGCGGACTTTGAATTGACCGCTTATACCCGCTATGGCGACTGGCTTTTAGGCATACCCTGCGGAGTTGTCGCCGTGATTTGTTTTGTGTTAGCATGGCAAACTCTGCGGCGAAAAACGTTGCTGGCAGATAAGGGAGTGGATCAATTATGAATGAAGATATTAAGGGCCGCATTCAGGAAATGCGGGAGAAAACCGATGAGATGCGAGGTTATCTTTGACGTCGCCAAACGGAAAGCGACGTTAAATGAACTCGAAGCCCAGACCGCAATGCCGGGGTTTTGGGATGACCCCAATAAGGCTAAAAACCATCTCGGTCGCGTGAATGAGATTAAGGCGGTTTTGGATCCCTTCGCCCGGATTGATAAACTGGTTGAGGAAGCTGGCTTGATGGCCGAGCTGTCCGAGGCGGAAGAGCCCGGCCCTCTTCGGGATCATGCGTTGAGCGATGCGGCCAAAGATCTTGATCGCGCCGAGGTTCTCTTTAATGAACTGGAGACCCGGTCGCTCTTGAATGGGCCCCTGGATCGAAGCAATGCCTTTGTGACCGTCCATGCCGGTGCCGGGGGTACGGAGTCCTGCGACTGGGCCAATATGCTATTCCGCATGTTTCAGCGCTTTGCTTCAAAAAAAGGCTTTGAGGTCGAAGTACTCGATATTCAGGCGGGTGATGAAGCCGGAATTAAATATGCCACTTTTGCAGTTCGGGGTCCGTTTGCGTATGGATTCATGAAATGTGAGCGGGGAATTCACCGGTTAGTCCGCATCAGCCCCTTTGATTCCAACAAGCGGCGTCACACCTCCTTTGCCTCATTGGATGTTATTGCTGAATTGGACGATGACATTGAGGTGGAGATCGATGAAAAAGATCTGCGCATTGATACCTTCCGTTCCAGCGGTTCGGGTGGACAGCATGTCAACAAGACGGATTCAGCCATCCGGATCACCCATATGCCGACAGGCCTTGTTGTGTCATGTCAGGCAGAACGCTCCCAACACATGAACAAGGCCAAATCCATGCAGATGTTGAAGGCCAAGATATATGAGCTTGAGATGGATAAGAAACGCAAGGAGATGGAACGCTTCTATGGTCAGAAGGGTGAAATGGCCTGGGGTAACCAAATTCGATCATATGTTTTTCAGCCCTATACAATGGTGAAAGATCATCGTACAGAGGCCGAAACCAGTAATGTTGAAGCCGTCATGGATGGGGATTTGGATCGTTTCATTGAGGCGTACCTGAAGAAGGAAAAAGCCGCCGAGAGAAAGAGTTAACACGATGTTGATACGCAGTATGACTGGATATGGGCGGGGAGAAGCGACCGCAAAAGGGCTCCGTGTCGAGGTGGAACTGACTTCCGTCAATCGCAAACAGTTGGAAGTCAGGATTTCACTGCAACGAGCCTGGCAGGCCTTGGAATCAAGGGTTGGCGAGTTGGTTCAGGAATCCATTTCCAGAGGTCAGGTTTCCGGCTCGATCGTAGTACATGTCTCCGAAGCATTACGGGCAAAGAGTTTAAAAGTAAACCGGGCGTTAGCGGCAGTTTATGCATCCGAACTTCGCAAGACTGCCAAGGCGTTGAAATTGAAGGACGACCTCTCTGCCAGCCTACTATTGAGCCTACCGGAAGTCGTGAGTTATTCCGGGGTGGATCAGGATGTGGATTTTGTGTGGCCAGTAATCGAAAAGGGCCTCAAGGCGGCCATTGCCCAGCTTCTGATCATGCGGCTTAAGGAAGGCACGGAGTTGGTCCACGATTTGGAAGGTCGGTTAAAAAAACTTAGTGAGCATCTCGATGGCATCCGTCAGGAGGCGCCACTTGTTACCGAACGCTATCGCGAAGCCATTCGCAAGCGTCTGGCCCAGGCCGGGGTGATACTGGATGCCTCGGATCCGGTAGTGATGAAGGATCTGGCCGTGTTTGCAGATCGGTCGGACATCACCGAAGAAATCACACGGCTGGAGAGTCATCTCAAGCAGGCCCATACTTTATTCAAATCGCGGGAACCGGTCGGTCGGACTTTAGACTTTCTGGCCCAGGAGATGTTCCGGGAAATCAATACCATCGGATCCAAGGCTAATGAAGTCCGCATTACACGCCAGGTGATTGAATTTAAAACCGAGTTGGAACGGATCCGTGAGCAGGTTCAGAATATCGAATAACAGGGCAAAGGGTGAGGGGTGAAGGATGAAACATGGGAGAGCGTTACTGCTGGTGGTGTCAGCACCATCTGGTGCCGGGAAAACGACATTGTGCAACCGGTTGCTTGCCGAGCATGACGGCATGACACGTTCTGTTTCCTGCACGACCCGGGCACCGCGTGGGGCGGAGATTGATGGCAAGGATTATCATTTTCTGTCAGCGACTGAATTCGATCGTCGGGTATCCGAAGGCCTGTTTTTGGAGCATGCCGTTGTGCATGGGAACCAGTACGGAACTTTGCGCAGCAATGTGGAGTCCGTCCTGAAAGCGGGTAGGGATGTTCTGCTCGTCATTGATGTCCAAGGGGCTGCCGCGGTTCGCAAGGCGGCCCAATCTCTGGGCGGCCTACTGGGCCGTGCCTATGTGGACATATTCATCGCTCCACCCTCGATTGAGGCCCTGCGGGACAGGCTTCAAAAACGTGGCGAAGATGCAGCGGATGTGATTGAGCGCCGTTTGGTCAATGCCCTGGGCGAAATGGAGCGGGGGAATGAATACCAATACCTGGTCGTAAATGACAATCTTAAGCAGGCATTTACTGAGTTAAAAACTATTATTCGCGCGGAGCATGACCGAAACCCATGCTGATCGATACCCATGCTCATTTCCGTGAAACCATGACGCCAGGCGAAATTGCGGGGATCATGGAGCGGGCTCGTTTTGCAGGGGTGGGGCGAATCATGGCTGTCGGGTGTGAGCCAGACACCAATGCGTCTGCCCTACGTCTGGCAGCGGCTTATCCAGATCGCGTAAAGGCCGCAGTAGCCTATGATCGGAGTCTGGCTGGCTCTGATGCCAAGGCCGACGATATCCGGCGTCTGATTCAGTCTGCTCCGACTGGTCAGGTGACAGCCATCGGGGAAATCGGACTCGACTTATATTATGAACCGGAAACGGCTGAGGCACAGCAGGAATTAATGGAATCTCAGCTTGCCCTGGCCCGGGAACTCTGCTTGCCGGTGATTGTGCACAGTCGGCAAGCGGACAGCGAAACGTTGGCTTTATTGACTACCCATTCAAAAGTCTGGTCAGGTGATGCAGCTCTGATAGGGGTTCTACATTGTTTTACTGGTGAAGAGCCGTTTGCCCGACGATTGCTGGATTTGGGGTTCATGATCAGTTTCAGCGGGATTGTCACCTTCCGGAATGCCGATCCTTTGCGCGCGGTGGCTAAAGTCATTCCTGATGACCGGTTATTATTGGAAACGGATTCGCCTTATCTCACGCCTGTTCCGCATCGTGGCAAACCCAATGAGCCCTGCTATCTGCCTGCCGTAGCGGCCCTGGCTGCAAATATACGTGGGGTGACAATTGAAAGCCTGTCAGCGGTTACATCAGAAAATGCGACTCGGTTGTTTAATTTTGAGAGGTGAGCTATGGCCCTGAAAATCATCTGTGCAACGAATATGCCATTTGCCATGGAGGCCTTTAGTACTCTGGGTGAAACGCGGATTCTGGAAGGCCGTAATATCAAATTTGATGATGTGCGGGAGACGGATATTCTGGCACTTCGCTCCACTACCAAAGTCAATCGCGCGCTGTTGGATGGAAGCAAGGTCCGTTTTGTCGGGACGGCGACGATTGGGACGGATCATTTGGATATTCCGTATTTTGACAAGGCGGGCATCAAATGGTGTTTTGCGCCGGGATGCAATGCCAATAGCGTTTCCGAATACATCACCGCAGCGCTGTTGTATCTTGCCAGCAAACATGGATTTATTCTGAAAGGGAAGACCATTGGAGTCATCGGAGTTGGGAATGTGGGCCGCCGTGTGGTGCAAAAAACTCATGCCTTGGGTATGCGTGTCCTGATGAATGATCCGCCGAGAGAGAGAGAAGAAGGCAGCAGGCAGAGGTCAGAGGGCAGTAGCGAAAATCAGGAGATGGCAAACCCGTTTGTCAGTCTGGATCGGGTACTGGCGGAGGCGGATATTATTACCGTGCATGTGCCGTTGACCAAAGAGGGTGTGGACAAGACGGTTCATCTGGCTGATGCGGCATTTTTTTCGCGTGCGAAAAAGGGTCTTATTTTCCTGAATGCGGCCCGTGGCCCCGTGGTGGATTCTCCGGCGTTGCTTGCGGCACTTGATGAGGGGCGGGTAAGCCATGCGGTTCTGGATACCTGGGAAGGGGAGCCCAATTATCGGATGGACTTACTTGGCCGTGTGGATATCGCCACCCCCCATATTGCCGGCCATTCCTTTGAAGGTAAAGTCATGGGCACCGTCATGGTGTATCAAGAAGTCTGCAAGTTTTTGGAAATTCCGGCAACTTGGTCACATGAGGCGCTATTGCCTCCGCCTCTAGTCCCGGTAGTCAGGGTGAATGCGGCCGGACGCGAAGATCAGTCGGTCCTTCGGGAAATAGTCAGTCAGGTTTATGACCTTGAAGGGGATGATCGCCGATTCCGCGAATCCGCTGTTGCGGATGAAAAGGCCAGAATGAAGAATTTTGACCTTCTGCGCAGCGACTACCATGAACGTCGTGAGTTCCAATACACAATGGTAAAATTAGCAGGCGGCAATGAACAATTATATCGCACATTGAGTGAACTTGGATTTAGAGTACAGAGAGTATAACAATGAATGCGATAATTCTATCCATCGGTGATGAACTTGTGCTAGGTCAGACACTTGACTCAAATTCAGCATGGTTAAGCGCCCGGTTGGCTGATCGCGGCATTATTCCATTATATCATAAAACAATTGCGGATGATTTAGAGGCCACGGTCAGGGCGCTGAGGCTTGCTGTCGATGAGACAGATTTGGTTGTTGTGACGGGTGGATTGGGGCCGACCCAGGACGACTTGACCCGGCAGGCGCTTGCAGCTTTCATGAATAAACCCCTGGATTTGCATCCCCCGTCCCTTGAGCGGATGAAGGCATTTTTCAAGTTGTTAGGGCGCGAAATGCCGCTATCCAATCGTATTCAGGCCCATTTTCCGCGCGGTGCCGAGGTGCTTGATAATGATTGGGGAACGGCCCCTGGTATCAAGCTTAAGGCAGGGAAGACGTTAATTTTTGCATTGCCCGGCGTTCCCTATGAGATGGAGAAAATGTCCGAACGTTACATTTTTCCGCTTTTTGAAAAGAACTCAGGGATGGTGGTTGCGGTAGAGTCACTGGCCACTTTTGGCGCAGGTGAATCGACAGTTGCCGAGAAATTAGGGGAACTGATGCGACGGGATCGCAATCCACTTGTGGGCACTACGGTTTCCGGAGGGATCGTGACAGTGCGGTTCCGCAGTGAGGCACCCACCGTTGAATTGGCTCAGAAACAACTCGTTAGAATAGTGGCGTTGGTTAGGGAGCGTTTAGGTGTACTCGTTTTCGCCGAAGGGAAGCAGTCCTTGCCTGAAGCCTTGGGACAATTGGCGAAGGCAAAGTCGAAGCGATTGGTCACTGCAGAAAGCTGTACGGGTGGGTTGGTGGCAAAAATGTTAACGGATGTCCCGGGATCCAGCGCCTGGTTTGATGGAGGGTGGGTGACCTATTCGAATGCCATGAAGAGTGATGAATTGACTGTGTCTTCCACCTTAGTTGAGCAGGAAGGGGCTGTGAGTGAAGCTGTCGCCTGTGCAATGGCTGCGGGGGCTTTGAAGCATTCGACGGCTGATTATTCGATAGCACTAACCGGTATTGCCGGACCGGATGGCGGATCTGATGAAAAACCAGTGGGTCTGGTCTGGATTGCCATTGGAGGCAGAGATGGCACGCAAGTGACAACCCATGCTGAGTGTTTTCGCTTCCCCGGCAATCGCGATATGATCAGAGATCGGGCGGCCAAGACCGCGCTCAATCTATTGCGTTTGGAATTACTGAAGGCAATAGGGTGCCAGCTGTGAAAATGGTTAACGAAATCAAAAAAGCCCTTAGTGAGAACGAGCGATTGTTATATCAGGCCCAGCAGATCGCAGGCTTGGGATCGTTTGTGATGGATATTCCTACAGGACGTTTTAAAGCTTCTCCTGTTCTTGATGATATTTTCGGAATTCAACCAGATACGCCTCATACTTACGAGTTATGGACGTCGATTATTCACCCTGATGATCGGCAGATCATAATTGAGTATTTCCGGCAGGAGGTTCTGGGGCTGAGGCGGCGATTTAACAAAGAATACAGAATTTGCCGGATAGTAGATGGAGCTGAACGCTGGGTTCAGGGACACGGTGATCTCGAATTGGATGAGAATAACCTTCCGGTTATCATGACTGGCACCATACAGGATATCACCGAGCGTAAGCGCTGGGAGAAGGCCCTGCAACAAAGTGAGACTCGGTATCGGGAACTTGTTGACTTGGCTGTTGATGGGATATTGGTCGGCTCAAAGGATGGTATCATTCTTGATGCCAACCGGTTCATGTGCAAGCTTACCGGATTAAGACATGATGAATTGGTCGGAAAACACATAAGTGCTGTGCTTTTCACACCTGAGAGTCTGGCGAATACTCCATTACGTTTTGATTTATTGGAAAAAGGCGAAATCGTTGTCAGCGAGCGCCAAGTATTTCACGTGGACGGCTCGGTGGCGTTTATTGAGATGCGAACCAAAATGATGCCCGATGGAACCTATCAATCCATCTATCGCGACATAACCGAACGCAAGAGTACGGAAACCTCGCTTTTAAATTTTGCGAAGTTACTCGCTCAACGCGTTGAGGAACGTACCAATGAGCTGCAAAAAGCTAATACTACCCTGAAACATAGTGTACAGCAAATTCAAGCCAACCAGGCGTTGCTTAATGAAGTGGGTAGAATTGCAAATGTCGGCGGATGGGAGCTCGATATTCAAACCGGAAAACAGGTTTGGACTGAAGAAGTTTATCATATCCACGAGGTTGACCTGGACTTCGAGCCGTCAAAAGATAATGGCATCGAATTTTATTCCCCGGAAGTGAGGCCTATCATTGAAAATGCCGTAAGGCAGTGTGCTGAAAAGGGCGAGTCATTCGACTTTGAATACCCATTCTTTACGGCTAAGGGTAATCCCCGATGGGTACACGCCATCGGCAAGCCAGACCTTGAGCATGGTCGGATCTATGGTACTTTTCAGGATGTGACAGATCGTAGGCTGGCTGATGACGCGCTACGAGAAAAGAATGTGGCATTGGATCAAAGCGTGGCTCAACTTCGTAAACTGGCCATGGAATTAACACAGGCTGAAGAGCTGGAGCGCAAAAGGCTGGCGGTCATGCTTCATGACAATGTTCAGCAATATATGGCTGCTGTGATGATGAAAATCAGCCTGCTTGATAGCAAAATGCCGGCGGATGAGCATGCCCGGTGCGCTCAGGGGGCTCTAGCGCTTTTGGGCGAGGCACTTGAGTCCTCACGATCCCTCACCGTCAGTTTGTGTCCTCCGGTTCTGCTTGAAGCCGGGCTCATGCCGGGCTTACGCTGGCTTGCTGAATGGATGAGAGACAAGCATGGGTTGATTGTCGATGTCTCTGGAGATGATACCCGATCACTTCCAGGCCCCCTTTGTAGCCTGCTTTTTCAGGCCGTGAGGGAATTGTTATTTAATATCGTCAAACATTCCGGAGTCAACAAGGCAACCGTACGAGTGGATCATCCGAATGCAAAAACACTCCGGATCGTTGTTTCTGACATTGGCAAGGGGTTTCCTGCTGGAGAATCCCGTATTGGTATTACTTCAAGTGGGTTCGGATTGTTCCACTTACGAGAACGCCTCGCATACATCGGCGGCACATTTGAGGTGGCGAGCGAGCCCGGAAAAGGAACATGCGTCACGTTGACGGTGCCGGCCATTGATTCCGTCCCCAACGTGAAGCGAACGCCATAAGGGAGCTATGCTGTCCTACCGGGATAAATTCGCTGGAATGGTTGAGCAGGATATGTCGAAGGCTGGCTGCCGGATTTTGTGTATCAAACTCACCCGCAGCCTGAAAGCCTGTGCGACCAATCCAGCACTCTTCTCCGGGACGGGGCAGTGAGTCGGATCCGCCAATGATTTTAAACCCCTGCTTTATAGCTAGTTTCATTAAGCCGGGCTTTGGCCATAGGGTGGGGCGCAGTCCAATGTCCCCGATCAGGAAACTTTCGGGGGCATTTGAAGTTATGAGTGATTTCACTAACTTTCCCCGGCCAAAAAACCATTTCCCAGGCGACCAACTCAGGACCGGCACGCCCCCCTGTTCGGTAATGGCCTGTATGGTTTCCTGAAGTGGGAGCCTTTTCGAAATGGAGGTAATGCGGCCAAGTGCGAGAACTTCCAGATTTTCCGAAGTTACCCATTGCCGTCCGGCGATCAGGTAGCCTTTTATGATCCCGAACTCACGAATGACAAGACTGTCGGCATTCGGCCCAGCCTCCAGTTGAAGAGATCCTTTTGTTAAGGGGGAGCCACGTTCAATCACTTCGTTATAGAAACGGTTCGCTGTGCTTTCTGCCAGCAGTCCGATGGGAATGACAGGCTGATTTGGAGCCAGGGTGCGTCTGGTGAGTGATAGATTAGTAATCAAGGCATTGATCGCAACAGTCCAATCATAGTGCTTATAAATGTGAACATGCCCATCGATCATCAGCGTTGAGAGAGTGGTATCCATGATGCCTAAACCCTCCATGAGGACAAGGGAACACGGGTCGCAACCCTGTTCTTGTAGAGAAGTGAGTCTTTGCATCCAGTATCGAGCGCCAGTGCCAAGGCTTCAGCGAAATGGTATCCAACTTCATTGGGTGCGTGTGCATCAGATCCAAACGTGATGGGGATTTCCCGTTCAGCGGCGAGACTGAGGATCAAAGGCGAGGGATAGGCTTCGGCTGCATCCCGGCGCCAGCCCGAAGTATTGATCTCAAAGGCCATCCCTTTTTTTGAAATATGATCAAGTACCGGCTGAACCAGCTCTTTCATCTCCCGATCCCTGAGACGATGCCCGAATTTCTTTGGAAGGTCAAAATGACTGATCACATCAAACAAGTTGGTGTCGATAAGCTGTTTGATAAGCCGTAAATATTCAATCCAGACTCCTTTCAGGTCCACCGATGCCCAGGTCTTTATGTAGTCAGGATTATCAAATCCCCAGTCTTTGATGTAGTGAACCGAGCCCATTACCAGGTCTAGTGGTTGGCTAGGAAGAAACTCCGTTAAAAAAGGCTCACAGCCCGGAAAGAAATCGGCCTCCAATCCCAGCAAAACCTGTGGGGAATCGCCATCTTGAAGTGGCTTCACGAGGTCATAATACTCGGGGATTTCCTCAAGCGTCATCCGGTATTTGGGATCGTATCCGGATGGTTCGGGGCAATGGTCGGTGAAACATAATTCCGCGAGCCCCTGTTCCTGGGCCTGTTGCCTGAACTCCTGAGGTGTCCCCTCGGCATGCTTACAGAGGCGGGTATGGGTATGATAATCCGGAGGCAGTAAAACAAGGGGCGAAGAGGTTGATGTGTTGTTCATAAAATTCGGTAAATTAATCTAACCGTGGAAGATGCTGATGTCACGGATAAAGAGGGTGGAAGAATTTGATAATCGTATTCCCGTCTTTTAGTGACGCGCGGAAGAGGGGATAAACTACTAAACTCGCGAAAGGCGCGAAAATTTATTTGTGAATGATGACGTATGAACAACCAATACAGTATAGGTTGTTCAAGAGGTAGTCGTTTCTGGTCTTGAGTCAGTTTCAGGCGGAGGAGTTTCTGATGTGATCTCCGGTTCTGGAGTTGTGACTGTTGTCTCAACTGGCAACGATTCAGCCACGGGATCCGGTGTTGCCGTCTCGATGATAGGCGGTGTTACCTCATGGCTTACGGTCTCCGATTCCGAGATCGTGAGAGGCGGTTCGGGAGCAGGTTCCACGGAGATGGCCGGCTCCGGCCTTGCGACCGGCTCCACCGCCGGTATCGGCTTCGGCACTATCGGTATTGGCATCACGATGACGACCGGCTTTGGCGTTGCAACGGGTGTAACCGGTGTCGGCTGCGGTGGCATGGCAGGCGCAGGTTGCGCCTGAGGTTGCTGAGTTGATGCGTTGTTGGTTGTTGAAGTCCCAATCGGCCCGCGCTCATTGGCGCCTGGTCGCCGGACCTCCGCCTCCGGCGCTCCGTACTCCGCGCTCCCCACTTCTTTCGCTAGCATCGCCTTCCCCGCCCCCTGCCACAAGACGATCGTCTGGCATTTTCCCGCCGTCATCGCCGACACCACCGGATAAACGCTGGGACAACCAAGAATTCCCGCAACGCCGTCCTGGAGCAATCTGGTCACCCGCTCGCGAACAGCCGTTGGCTCCGGCGAAACAATGACGATGACCACCAGGTAATCCTCCGCTTCCAGTACCGCCTCAATCCCGGGGATCAGGCCCAGGGTGGTGATGGTGGTGTCGGTTGAGATGATGATGCCAATCTGTCTCTGCTTTTTCGCTTCTGCAATCTGAGATTTTTCATTTGAGATTCCATCCAGCGATTTCACTGGATGGAACTTCCCCAGAGCAACATCCCGTGCCGCCGGATCCGGCTGATAGCCCATCTGCCGGGCCATATCGCGAACCCGCTTCTGCGTATCAATGCCGATCCGGAACTTATCGAGCTTCTCATTGATTACCCGCGAGACGGTAGTTTTAGAGACTCCTGCCGCCCTGGCAACATCCATTATTGAAACTTTATCACTCATGAACAACCTTATAAACATAGGTTGTTCAATGTATCAAGCGTAAACTTAGGCAGTTCATAAATGATATCCTGGGTCTTTTGTTTTTCTTTCCATCCGGACGCCCCTTCGATCCGCGTCCTATGTCGGAGTTTCCCACACCAGATGAACTCGTCGCCCGCTTAAACGCCATCTCTGCCGCCCTTTTGCGGCAGTTGTTCGTCAAAATGAGAAGAGGAAAAGTCCTCGGGCATAGATATATCTAAAATAGTGCTATATAATAGTAGTGATTTAGTGTATTGTACTGAGCAATGGGTGGCTGGGGCGGGTGTTTGTGAAAAAGTCCACCCATGAGAGGCTTTGATTCACACTAAATTTGATGTTGACCGTTTATGGAGTTCATCGTAGAGTTTTACGAGAGTGCGAGCGGACAGTCGCCCGTTCGAGCATTCCTTGATACGCTTAAGAAGAGTGACCCGGCTGACCACGCGGCAGTGTTGCGCGGTATGGTGAAATTGCGTGATCGCCAGTATCACCGCGAGCCGCTGTCCAAGGCGTTGGGCAACGGCCTCTTTGAGTTGCGTCACGTTGGAAGGTTAAACACGCGCGTGCTGTGGTTCTTTATGAAAGGGCGGCGCATTATTGCAGTTCATGGCATCCGTAACAAAGGGCAGACCATTCTGATCCAGGATCTTCAAACGGCACAGAATCGGATGCGTGACTGGCAGGAAAGATGGGGAACATGAAAAAGACCAATTTTGACCTTTACTTGGAAGAGCAACTGAAGGATCCGGACTTTGCCGAGCGGTTTGAACAAGCGGGCGAGGCGTGGGATGTGGCCTTACAGATTGCGGAATTGAGGGAGAAGGCGGGGCTTTCGCAAAAGGCTCTCGCGCAGAAACTCAAAACTACCCAGCAACAGGTCAGCCGCCTCGAGTCGCCCTCATACGAAGGCCACTCGTTAAGCATGTTGCGTCGTGTGGCCAAGGCGCTCCACGCCCACGTTCATGTTGTGTTTGAAGCGGAGCCCCCTCGGACAGGGATGCGCGTGGCCGAAGCCGTGACTGCCTACGGAACCAGTAAACCAGCATGATGAGAAAATGATATCCATGGTCTTTTGATTTTGCCGCTCATTGGACCGGGCCTGACGGAGCAGGATCCTCCACAAATGCCATGGCAGGAATCATGTTAGATTATTTATGTTGGGTGAAGCGCCCCGTCTACGGTGTGATTGACGAATGCGTGGCGATTGTTCACGGGCGAGGATCAGAATTAGAATTGTAGTTTTGAGACCGCCCGTTCTTGATTAATTATCCAGATGGTGTAACGTCCAACAAATGTTTAAAGCCTCGATAGACCTCCTCCCTGGAACCGAAGTTCACACCCGCGGCTTGCGGTGGGAAGTGGTACTGGCTTGTTTACCATCAGGCATTTCTCCTGGAGCAGGCGCTCGGGGCCGATGCCCTCCTTGCAACCCAGCCCGGTCGTCTTCGGGTGGAGCCTTACCAACTTGTTCCGATCCTCCGCTCAATACGCATGAGCCGACCCCGCTTGCTTCTGGCCGATGGCGTTGGTCTCGGTAAAACCATTCAGGCCGGTTTGATCCTGACGGAGTTGATGGCCCGGCGTATTGCTCACCGGATCCTGATTGTCTCACCCGCAGGTCCCCTCATGGAACAGTGGAAGACCGAGATGCTGGAACGGTTTGGTTTGCGGGCAACAGTCATTGACCGTGCCAAACTGAATGATATCCACAGAAGTACCGAATTTGGAGCCAACCCGTTCGATCACATCGCCATTGGGTTAGCCTCCATGGATTTTCTCAAGCAGGAGACCGTTCTTGATCAACTGGAGCGCGCCACTTATGACGTGGTTGTGATTGATGAGGCCCATCACTGCATGGATTTGGGCGCATCAGGAGAACGGGATGATTCCCTGCGCCGACGTATGGCTGAAGTCCTGGCGCGCCGCTGTGATTGCCTGATTCTTACCACGGCCACGCCGCATGACGGGAACGACCGCTCCTTTGCGTCGCTCTGTGAACTTCTTGACTATTCTCTTGTGGATAGCCGGGGCGGCCTGCGCGGGACACGATTCCAGTCGCATGTGGTGCGCCGCCTGAAAGATCACATCAAGGATCCGGTTAGTCCAGGGGGTGGAGTTGGGGGATACCCATGACCCACGTCCGTGGCTTGAGTCCTATGCCGCAGGTGTCGGATCGCCACTCGAACTCAAGTTCCTGCGCTTGTTTGAGAAGCACGGTTTTCAGCCAGCCAAGCAGGTGGAAATCGGTATCCCTGACGGGACTACCCCCATTACGATTGCTGACTTCGCGGTCCCGGAGCGCCAGCTGGCGATCTATATTGATGGTGCCTCCGTTCACTTGGGGCATGTCTCTCGACGGGATGCCTACATTCGTAATAAATTACGAAGCGCAACTCCACCATGAACAGTAGTAGAACTGCGCGCTCTAGATTTGGGACGGGGCGCATCATTGGTGGCACAACTTAAGGGATGAGTTGATGAATCAAAGCCCGCAGTCATCGACCAATCTTTGGAAACTCCTGCACAAATGAAGATGTTGCACTGTTATAATTTAACTGGTATTAGATTATTACATGAGTGCGGCTCCTAAAACAAAACTTCTTCTGGCATTTCGTAGCGGTGACCGGTGTGCGTTTCCGGGGTGTGGCAAATGGCTAACGGTTGATGCTCCAGGAGGAGGTGACCCTGTTGTCGTCGGGCAGGCCGCTCATATTGCAGGTGATAAACCGGATGCCCCTCGGTTTGACGCCGCCATGACTGATGACGAGAGAGATCACAATAACAACCTCATTTATCTTTGTGGCGATCACCACACCCAAATAGATAAGCAGGTGGAACACTTCCCCGTGGCGTTGCTGACTAAAATGAAAACTGATCATGAGTCAAAAGTGCGGGATGGAATGAACGACGCTTTTGCTGAGATTGGTTCCCCTGAACTCCGGATCGCAACCGAGTGGGTGTACAAGTTCAAGCCCGGCACAGACTTGCATGACTTCTCTCTCTTGACGCCAGATGCGAAAATTCTGAAAAACGACCTTAGCTTGGCGAGTCGGCTAACCATCACGATGGGTTTGAGTGTCGCGCGTCTGGTGAGTGATTTTATTCAGGATGAAGCCCAGATTGATGCGGATTACCCTGAACGTTTGAAGGCCGGTTTCTTGACAGAGTATTACAGGCTCCGTCATGATGGTTTCAAAGGCGATGATTTATTTGATATGATGTGTGAGTTTGCGCAACGAGGCATGATAGGGCAGGCGAGACGGTCTGCCGGCTTGGCTGTTTTGGTGTGCCTATTCGAGAAATGTGATGTATTTGAAAAATGATTTTACCTACGAAACATATTTCATTGGATAAATCCCTTCTTGGGGCTGGCGCGACAGTTCTGCCGGAACTGAAAACGCCCATGACCGTCACGGGAATATGGGAACGTGTTAAAGAAACTCCAGAAATTGGTTCGTATGGGAGGTTTCTGTTAACTCTCGATTTTCTCTATGCAATTGGGACCATTGAGTTGGCCGATGGTCTGATTGCCAGAAGGGAGGCGCCATGATTAAGCGAGTCTCTTCAAATCATGCGTCATTCAAAACCGTAGAATTCAAACCGGGCTTCAATGTGTTATTGGCAGAACGCACCCATGAGTCAACAAAACTTGATTCCCGTAACGGGCTGGGGAAATCCACTTTAATTGAAATCATTCATTTCTGTCTGGGGGCCAAGGCGGCTAAAGGCAAGGGGCTGCTTGTGGATGCCCTCAGTGGGTGGGCTTTTACAGTGGAACTGGAAGTGGGGGGGCGGTCCATTACTGCCATCCGTTCCATTGATGCACCCAACGATGTTGTGGTTAACGGGCTTCCCGACGAATGTCCATTCAGGCCCAAAAAGAAAAAAGATAAATATGTTTTCTCCGTTCGGGATTGGAATCTGATTTTAGGGGGCCTTTTCTTCGGGTTGCCCGGTGCTGATGACAGCCTGAAATATCAACCGACTTTCCGCAGTCTTTTCTCATACTTTGTCAGGCGTCAGAAAGACGCTTATTTTACACCATTTGAGCACCACGGGAAACAGGCCGAATGGGCTCGGCAGGTTAATAATGCATTTCTTCTTGGTTTGGCGTGGGAGAACGCTGTGGAAGTGCAGGTTCTGAAAGATCGGAAGAAAGGCCTCGAAGGTTTGATCAAGGCCGCCAAAACGGGCGTACTGAAAGGCTTTGTTGGGTCTCGGGGTGATTTGGAGGCCAGGCGTGTTCGATTAAGTGAAAAAGCGGGGGAAGAGGCTGCAAATCTGGAATCCTTCAAGGTACATCCTCAGTATGAGGACATCCGGATGCAGGCGAATCAACTTACGGAAGAGATCCATGTTGAGGCCAATCATAATTCCAAGGATCAGCGGATATTGTCGCTATACGAGAAGAGCTTAGCCGAGGAAAATGCACCCGTTCCTAATGCAGTAGAAAAACTCTATGCCGATGCGGGTGTTGCTTTGCCGGGCGTGGCACTACGTCGTATTGAGGATGTTCAGGCATTTCATCACACCATAATTGAGAACCGGCGGCTTTTTCTTGAGGCGGAAGTCTCCCGGTTGAAAATGGCCATCGAGGCTCGCGAGCAATTGATTAAGGCGAAATCGAACGAGCGGGCTGTTGTTATGGAGGTTTTGAAGACGCATGGCGCGCTTGAAGAATATACCCTTTTGCAGAAACGGCATTTGGAAACGCAAAACACTTTGAACTCCATTACCGCGACCATTGACAATTTAAAGTCATGTGAAACGGGCATGAGCCAATTCAAGATTGATCAGCAGGTGCTGCAACAGCGATCTCTCCGCGACTATGAAGAACGACGGGAAATTCGGGAGACCGCCATCAGATTATTTAATCGCTACTCCCAGGGGCTCTATAGCGTGCCTGGAAAACTTGTCATTGATGTTGGCCTCAATGGATTCAAGTTTGATGTTGAGATTGAACGGTCAGGTAGCACCGGCATCAATAACATGAAGGTGTTCTGTTATGACATGACCTTGGCTGCAATATGGGCCCGAAAAATTGTTTCGCCCGGAATTCTCATACACGACAGTTTGATTTTTGATGGTGTCGATGAAAGACAACGTGCCCTGGCCTTGGAAATTGCAGCGAAGGACGCGAACTCGGATGGATTTCAATACATTTGTACCCTTAATAGTGATGCCGTCCCATATAGTGAATTTTCTAGCGGTTTCGATATAAAGAAATACGTCCGGTTGACTCTTACGGATGCGGATCAAGCAGGATGCTTGCTTGGTATCAGGTATTGATTCGGTGCAGGGAAGTGCGAAACGATAACCAGACGAGCTATTCGGCGAGGTCGGAGCCATTTGCAGAGATTCACGTTTATCGTTACTTTCTGCATATGAAAAGGTGTGTCGGTGAACATTATCGGGCAGGAACATAACTGGGCATTCATTCGGGTATTATTGTTTGCAAACGGTAACTTAGGCATAACTAGGTGATCCGTCACGGATCGTCGACTGCTCCCGTCGATACATGGAGCTTTCAAAACATAATGTTAGTCAGGCCGAGTTCGCGGCTAATCTTGCTGAAAATCGTGCCGGTCTTATACAATCAGGATATAATCATGACTTTACCTTCTATCATCGCGCTCGATCAGGGAACATCATTGGTGGCTCAACTTAAGGGGTGAGTTGATGAAACAAAATCTTAAACAATCACTCGAACGTTTATATGCCTTGCGAACCTTTGGCATTAAGCCGGGACTCGATGTAACGGTCTCCTTATTGAACCGATTGGGGAATCCCCATCATGCCTTTGCCGCCATCCATGTGGCCGGGACCAATGGTAAGGGATCCGTTTGCGCCATGCTGGAATCGGTTCTGCGGCAAGCAGGGCTGCGGGTCGGCCTGTATACGTCACCACACCTGATTAATTTCAATGAACGGATTCAGGTCAACGGAGAGGCGATCAATGACGAGGAGTTGGCTGCCCTATTTGAGGATATGGAAGCCCACGCGGCTGCGGTGTCGGTCGCGGAGCGTGAAGTAACTTTCTTTGAGTTTACCACGGCCCTGGCCTTTGAATATTTCAGGAGAAAGGGTGTCCAGGTGGCGGTGGTAGAGACAGGGATGGGTGGGCGACTGGATTCAACCAACGTGGTGATGCCTCTGGTTTCAGTCATTACTCGCATCGGGCTTGATCATACAGCCTACTTGGGAACCACCCTGGCCGCGATTGCCGGTGAAAAAGCAGGGATTATCAAAGACGGCCGGCCGGTCATTTGTGGAGCAACGCCGGATGAAGCCAAAACCGTCATCCGGGCTACGGCTGGCGCCAAGAAATCCCGACTCGTCGAAGTTGAGGACGCCGTAGCGGTTCGGCGGGTGTCGCAGAATCTTATGGGCCAAAAGGTGGCAATTACGAGTGGGGATATCGATTACGGAACCGTTCCAATAAAATTATTGGGTAAACATCAGCTTGAAAATGTCGCTACTGTCGTTGCGACTCTGGAGGTCCTCGCTGACTGCAGTCCTCTCAAAATCCCTATTGAGGTGATTCGGGCAGGGCTTGCTGCGGCCAAATGGCTGGGGCGTCTACAGGTTCTCGTTCAGGATCCCCCCACGATATTGGATGGCGCCCACAATCCGGATGGTGCCCGTGCTCTGGCCGTGACCTTGAAGGATTTGTTGAAGAAAAAGAAGGTGGGGCTGATCTGGGGAATGTGTGATGACAAGGATGCGCTCGGTTTTGCCAAGGCCATGGGTGCTACAGTAAAGCGTTGCTGGATTGTTCCCATTAACTCGGAACGGAATGCGGATCCACGGAAATTGTTGCAGATCGCAAAAACAGAGGGTTGGGAGACGATGACAAGTCCGCTTCCGGAGGCAATGGAATTGGCAAAGAAATGGGCACAGGAAAATGAAGGCGCGGTGTGCATCGCGGGTTCATTATTTTTGGCAGGGGAAGTATTGTCATATGAAAAATACTAAACATATTGAGATTCTGGTTCGGGGCGTTTGTGTGAAACAGGGGCAGTTGCTTGTTTGTCAGGGAAAGGGTGCCGCAAACACCTATCTTCCGGGTGGACATGTGGAATGGAATGAGCAAGCGGCTGAGGGGTTGAAACGCGAAATTGAGGAAGAACTTGGCGTAAAAGCAGTGGTAAAGGAATTTCTCGGATCCGTAGAGCATACTTTCATCCAAAAAGGGGAGCGTCATTGTGAAATTAATTTGATGTTTGCGATGACGATTTCGGCGCTATCCCCTGGAAAAACACCCGAAGCCTGTGAGGGCTGGATTAGTTTTAAATGGATTCCGCTATCTGGGCTTGGCCGGAACCAGCTTGAACCCTGGCCGTTGCGAAAGCTGATCGCCGGCTGGATGAAGTCAACGGGAAGAGTTCCGCGCTGGGGCAGTACATTACGGCGCGGTCACTGAGATCCGGTAGAACCTGCTGGGGTGCGTCAGCGTGTTATCGGTATAGCTCATTATTCCCGTCGTTCCTGTGAGACCAGTTGCCCCTGGCAAGTTGATCCAACTACCAATGGGGCCCATGGTATCCTTATACGAAATGGTATAGTGCCGGTTGGTAAGGCCGGGCCACTGTAATGTGAATCCACCTTCAAGGCCTGGTGTATTGTTTGAGGCCCCAATTTGGAATACGCTTCCTCCGAGCAAGGCATCGGTTCCGGAAATTTCTTCCTGCCAGTTCAGTACTCCGTCATGATCCCAGTCACTATTTGGCGAAAGCACTATAAATGAGGCATAGGTTGCCTGTCCAATCCACCCGGCCTGATCTTTGGCCCACACATACATCGTATTAGTTCGATCCGTTAGGAGGCTTGAAATCAGGCCTTGCGTATTGGTTGTCCAGGTGCCTTTCGTGGTGCCTCCTGCATTGGTAGGGGCAAAGTAGTATCCCGAAATGCCAGAGCCGGCCCCGTCAGTAAAGTTTGACCAGACGCCCGTTACAGAATTTGAGCCCACTATATAGCTACCATAAGGGCTCAGTTTGAGGGTGATCCCGGCAAGAGCTGCCGAGGGAGGTGTGGCATCAATCCAGCAAGGTCCGTAAAATGCAGGTACGCCAAGGTTTCCCATTTTGTCTCTGGCACGAACCCAGCCCCAGTAATTGGTGCCGTCGGACAGAGGGGGCGGGGATCCCGTTAGGCCTGTAGTCGTATTGGTTGTTATCAGGACTGATAAATTAGTAGTTGTCCCAAATAAGTAATTGGTCACCCCACTCCCGCGCGTTTCCTGAACCGAATCCCAGCGAAGACTCATGACTGAGTTTTTAGACCAGGCATTTGTTTGATGAACGAGTGAGAAAAGATGTGGCGGGGTGGGCGGAGCTTCATTATCCACCCTAAAAGGCTGACTGGTCACCCAACTGCTCAAAAAGAGGCCATCCCAGGTGCGGACTCGAAGGAACGTGTTACTCGAATAGACAATTGCACACCCCGTGGCTTGAGAATCCCAAATGGAGACAAGGTTGTTTGTAACCACTCCTGCCTCGCTTCGGGTAAGGAGGTTGGAAAGCGGCCAGGCTTCATCTCCGATGAGTGTGGCTGAACCAATAGTAGACTGGACTGATGTGAGCCATGTGTTACGCCACACCCCGGGGATAGTACTCCATTCGATAGATGCAAGGCAGGCGTCCCCATCGGCATCGTGCAATTGGTTGGTCAGTGTAATTTGACCTGTCCCGTTGGTCGAAGTTTGCCCGGCGTAACACCAGATCAAGGTGGCGGGGGACCGTACCTTTAAATGAACGGGGATGAACGTGTTCAGATTAGTGATCGTGTTGCCGGCGATCCAAAGGACAGAGGTGCGGTCACCGGTCGGAATCTCTGCGCTGTTCAATATGGCGAAGGGCAGGCAGGCACTGCTTTTTGAGGGAACTATCACGTTGGTACTGACCGGCGTCAGCCAGGCTTGAGGCTGGATTATGGGTGAGACCATAATATCGTCGATAAACCAGCCGGTTTCCTCGGTATTATCATCCGATCCGAAATGAAAGCGGAGAATAGCTACACAGCCTTCAAACGAGGAAAGATCGAATGCAGGCTGAGTCCAGGAAGAACCATTGCCTGCAAAACAAGGGGTTCTGTCAGGCCAGGGCGAGGCCGCATATCCTGAAATTAAATTCGGGTAACCGCCAATTGGCGAAATCTGTTTGAACGAGGCCCCGTTATTTGTGGAAATCTCAACAATGCCGCCATCCCAGCAATTATTATATTTCCAGCCCGGCCGCCAATACTGACCGTCGAGTTCACATTTAATCCAATGCCGGAACGTCAGTTGTGCCCCAGGGGTTACATAAAATGGGGCAGAGTCCAGTTTAGCATGCATACTCGGCGCATAAAGAGAAGCACCGGGATCCCCGCAATACCACGCTTGTGCCCCTGAAAATGCCAGATTTGTCGAGATATTCCATAAATCGTTGGAACCAGAGTGAGTCCAGGCGCCTGCACCGTTTTCGATATCATTGCTAAAGCCGCCCCACAAAATGGAGACATTGCCATGCCAGGAGCCCACTCCTGAATTCGTCACAGACAACATCAGATTGGAAGTGGTTTCGGGGAGAATCATCGGGTTATAGCATGAAGGTGATGATTGGATTTCAGGATAACTTGGAATCACGCTATAGGGGCCGTTCGTAGTGGCGGTTAGTGGATCGGTAGCAATGATTGAATATACAAAGCTATCCCCGTTTGTACCCGGCGGGGGAATGGAGGCGGTGAATACCTGTCCGATACCAGCCGTCATGGGGGTTGCTGTTACCGGACCACCATTGCGGCTCCAGCACATGATGGTTGAGACTACTTTGAAATTATCGGTAATGATGGCTGAAACGGTGTAAGGCGCAGGAAGCGGTTGCCGGTAGTTCAGCGGGGTATGATTGATGACTGCGGGGGTGGGGACATATCGCGAGTCATTTGGATTTGTCTGATCTTTGAACTCGCTAAGATTATTAAAGCCATCGCCATCGGGATCTGCATTGGGATCGCAGGCGTTGTGCCCCAGATAGAAAATCTCCCACCAATCATTCATTCCATTCCCATCGCTATCCAAGGCTTCAGGAACAAACAGCGCTATGGCTTGGTGCGGAGTGTTCATGAGAATCCCCGTTATGGGGTTAACGGCAGGGCTGGTCAAGTCCGGCTGCCGCGCCCCATCTAAAGTCCACCCTGTAAATTCATGAAGTATGCGGCTGACGTAGATTGAGGCGGGGGCAGGCAGAGACGTTGCGATGGTTCCTGAGGCCCACCACGTTGTGGTATTTAAACGGGAATAGAGCGAGGTATGCGTCAAAGCACATTGGGACTGCCATTGCCAGGTCAACGAAGAATTGGTGGTTAGCGTAAAGGAGACAACGTTACTGGTTCCGGAGGCCGGGACGCTACCTGTCCCAAGCCAACCGCTGCAGGCCCAGCGCATGCCATTAGTCTGGGGGGTCGCGGCAGGGACACTCGCTTGAACAATTTTACCGGAAGGGCAGGCTTGCGCCCCGTAGTCAGGACTGGGACTGGAGATGAAGGCGGGCGTTCCGGCAACTAAAAGACTTACGGGGGGAACAACGGTAAAGTCAAAGGTGTTGGTCGGGGCATCAGTGGGTAGGTGTACAATGAGTCCGTTTGTGGTGGCCGCTTGAATCCAATATCGGATTTGGGTACTTTCCGGATGTTCTGGGATAAATGCTCTGAAACAAGTATTACTCACCTTATAGCAGGATGCCACGCTGAAATTGGTGGATCCATTTGCAGCCCAATAGACGAAAATCTGATTGGTATCTGTCAAAATAGAGGGGCCCACTTCACATTCGATGGGATAGCTGGCGCCACTGTTAAAGGTATTCCCGTGAGCACTGTGTACGATTCGAAACAAGGCATCAACTGACTTACGTGCGTTAAGTCGGCCTCCGGTTATCGTTTTCCCGATCAGGGAGGGAATTACATCTACCCCTTTAAGAATGGCATCCCTGATGTCTTCGGCTCGGGCCGTAGGCCAAAGGCTCCACAACAGGGCGGCAACGCCTGCGACATGAGGCGTGGCCATGGAGGTTCCGCTCATATAACCATAACGCCCCCCGTAAAGTGAGCTGTAGATATCAACGCCGGGCGCGGCGAGGTGGACAGAGTTGGAGCCGTAATGCGAGAAGGTGGCGAGCGCGTCGTAGCCATCCGTTGCCGCAATGGCGAGGACGTTCGAATCACTGTAGGAAGAGGGGTAAAAAGGGTATATATCATTATTTTGGCTATCATTACCTGCCGCTGCCATGAACAAAATTCCGAGCCCCGCATTCTCATCCAGAGCATCTTTAAACGTTGAACTGTAGCCGCCGCCACCCCAGCTGTTGTTGGTGATCTTGATATTGACTCCGCGTCGCCGTAAATCGGCGACATAGTGAAGGGCATCGGCAGCGTCGGAAATTACACCATTGCCGCTGTTATCCAGAAACTTCAAAGGCATGAGCTGGCAGTTCCAGTTGACGCCCACAACACCAATTCCATTGTTGCCCACTGCACCCATGGTTCCCGCCGTGTGGGTCCCATGGCCTTGCCCGTCCATGGGGGTATTGGTGGCATCCACAAAATTCCAACCACGAATGTCGTCGATATAGCCGTTGCCATCGTCATCCAAACCATTAAGAGTTTCTGCTGTGTTGTGCCAGATATTGGAGGCAAGGTCCGGATGATTGTAGTCCATGCCGGTATCGATGCCAGCAATGACAACCTGCTTATCACCGGTCGTAAGATCCCAGATTTGAGGGGCAGAGATATCCGCGGCCGGGGTTGGGTTATTATTGAGCCCCCAGAGCAATCCGAATTTGGGATCATTAGGAATGGTCTGTTGAGAACGGACCACGTAATCCGGTTCGACATATCGGATGAGGCCCTTCTGCTGCCCCAGGATCGTTAACAGGCGGGGCAGGGCGGCAATAGACTCGTCTGGGATGCTGATCAGGTAACAACCGGGCATTTTCATTACCTTACGAATAGTCAGGCCTTGTTCTTTTACAAGAGCCTCCAAATTCATGGGTGCTGCCTCAGGATTTAATCGTATCATGACATGGTCGGCGATCATGATGTTGCGGGACTGAATGGTTTCAGATTTTCCTGCCGGTGCTTTCATCACAAACTCCTCAACACGCCAGAGCGGGTATTTGAAGTTAGCACGAACAATCCTGACCCTTTTAATGCTGTCAGGATGACTGGTTTCCGGTGTTTCCGAAACCTGGAGTACAGGCATCCCCATTGTTGGGTCGTCAGGGATGGTCGAAACTGGCGAGGATACGGGGACGGGAGATGCGCCGGTTGTTGAGTTGGTGTTTTGCTGGTTGTTTAGCTGGGTTCGGTTGTTCAGCAGGGACTGAGTTGTGGTTAAAGAAGACTGTGGAAGCAGGGAAGAGGTGGACGAAAGATCAGTGACGGGGATTAGGATTGGCGATAGGGTGGTTCGAAAAATCCACCAACTCAAAGCCACAAGCAAACAGCCAATCAGTATGACCACCTTTAGCTCTATTTTTGCCCGGTTGTCCATATTTGTTAATGTTACTAAATCAGGCCGTTTGTTGCACGTTACATATTTTCTATTTTTAAAAAATAGTTAATCGTGGCAGCTATACGGTGCGGCACAACTATTGTATAATGAACCCGTGGAGAGAGAGTGGGGCCAGGCCAAGGCCGGCTTCCGGCCAAGATTAGGTTGCAGTTATTGTGCCCACTCTTAAGAACATTTCTCCACAAGAGGATAGGGCGACATCGGGTGGAATGAAAAGTCCATAGGTGTCGCCCGCTTATTTATGGCATGATTTGAGTTAGGATTGATATTGACTTACGCGGTTTTTAACGGCATCGTGTGCGCCCTTGCATTCTTATGCATTGGATGAATGAAGCAACGTATTTATTAGAGAGGATGTAACTATGGCTGGAAAAGGTGGAGATACCCGTGCTGGGCGTCCTGTAAAAGGGGCGTCTGACAAGAAACGACGTGAGAAAGTTCAACGCAAGCGTCTGGTAGGTCTTGGTGTGGATGCTGATAAGGTCAAGAAAATGGACGCTTCCGCAGTTCGGATCATGCTCAAGGCTCCGAAAAAAATCAAAAAGTAACGACGTTGCATATCGATTTAGCCGGCATTGCCTTGAAAACAGGCGTTGCCGGTTTTTTTTCGTTCATTTTCACCAATTCTGTGGCTAAATATTTGAATGGTGATTTATGAAGGTATTATGCGTACTCAATCATAATGCGGCGGGAGGCGATGCCAAGCGGTTATGGCCTGATGTGGCCGAGTTACTGCAAAGGCAAAGTATCGACTTTGATCTTCTCTCCGTGCAAGGTGATCTTACAATAAAAGATCAGGTCTCGGCATACCTTGATGCCGCCCCCCCCAACGCCTACAGCGTTGTGGCAGGAATTGGAGGGGATGGCACTCATTCAGGGGTGATGAATGGGATCATGCAATTCGGGGCAAGTTCCCCCTCCGCCAAGATTCCGGCGTATGCGTTCATCCCCATGGGAACGGGCAATGATATTGCTAAATCATTGGGGATCCGGCTGCGGAGTGAGTATTCGGCAAAGGACCTCCGGCGCGCCGTTTCAACCATCTTGCATGGGGCAGATTATCGGCTTGATCTGGGCCGGATCAACGGGACCTATTTTGTGGATGCCCTTACTATTGGTCTCGATTCCCGGATTTTACAGAAACGTAATGTCAGCAAACGTAAAATCGAGAAAATTCCTTTCCTGAAATTTTTGGCGCGCGGGAAATTTCTGTATTCTCTCTCTGTTGGTTCACGTTTTTTTATGCATGAACCCGTTGAGGCGGAAGTTATTGTAGATGGACGCAGTTGGTACAAAGGCCAGATGATCAATGTGGTCATTAATAATACCCGGATCTACGCTGGCGATTTTGACTTCAGCATGGATGCCTATCCGGATGACGGGATGCTGGATGTGGTTTTGTTTACTGATCACACCGATTATTTAACCCGATATCTTCTTGCAATCCGTCACAACCCGGACAAAATCCGGGACTATTCGGATGAACTTCACCGGCGTTCCATGCATATTCAAGGGCGTAATATTGAAGTCCGGATGACTCGTCATGAACCTGCCCAGATTGATGGTGAGGAGTTCAGGGAAGATTCGTTGTTCAAAATAACAATCATACCCCGGGCTATTTTAATCAAAACCCCTGTCGAACCACTATAAGCAAGCATGCTATGAAAAAGAGCTATTTAACTACGAAACACGCGAAAGACGCAAAATAGATCATGATTAATACTTTTCGCGGATTCCGCGTGTTTGGCAGTGATGTGAACTGCCTGATTTTGGTGATTTTGTTCGTGTTGATTTGTCCGGATTTCACGGTTTATGCGACGACGCCCTTCAATCAGGTCGTGATGCCAACGGATCGCAAAACATTGGATCCCGCAGTTCCGGGAAACTTCCAACCTACGGCTGCTGGCACAGTGGAGTCGGCACTATATGGATCTGTTCGGACGGTTCAAATCGGGAAGCATCTCTATCCCTCTTTTCACGAAGGGATCGACATTGCCCCCCTGCAACGTAATGGCCGGGGGGTTCCGCTAGATGAAGTCCATGCTGTGGCGGCAGGAACCGTGGGGTATATCAATCAGAAATCCGGAAACTCCAATTATGGGAACTATGTCGTTCTGCTTCATCAGGACCCCATCGGGGCGGTCTACACCTTGTATGCCCATCTCGCCGCTATTTCGCCTGATTTGCGCGTGGGGCAGGCCGTGGAACCGGGACGGCTATTGGGAATGATGGGGAATACATCTTCCGGCGCCATTCCCCTGAGTCGAGCCCATCTCCATTTCGAGGTTGGCTTGATCGTGAATGAACACTTTGGGATCTGGTTTCGCGCACAGAAATTGAAGCCGGATCATGGTCTCTTCAACGGCGGCAATTTGATTGCACTCAATCCTCTCACGTTTTTCAATCACCTGGACACTATTTCTGTTGCAGGTTTTAAAGGTCTGATTTCGGAGGTTCCTCGGGCTTTTACGCTCATGATTCAGGTTAACCACCCGTTGGATTATTTCCGGCGTTATCCGGGATTATGGGCAGGAACCCCTTTTCAGAGCGGTGGGGTTGTTATGACGTGTTCTGAAAATGGCGCCATTTTATCGGGTCGTAATGCGACCCCTGATGAGATCCGGGTGGCCTCTTCGCCCAAAGTCACGATCCTCGGCGTGGATGCCAAGGCGCTGGGACGCAACGGATGTCGTCTTATTGTTGAAGATCGCGGGCGCTGGCGGTTAGGGGAAAAAGGGACACGCTGGTTGGACATCCTGGAGTATCAGTAGCACTGTTTATCTGTGGGAAACGCGCCAGACTCCACTTCGGTTTTATACTCTTTGAATGCCTTAACCATTCGGTCCCCAAGGTCAGCGTAGCATTTGATGAACTTGGGTGCGGTACTGCCTGATAATCCCAATAGGTCATGGCTCACTAATATTTGCCCATCACAATCCGGGCCAGCACCGATGCCTATCGTGGGAACGCCCACCGTCCTGGTAATGATTGCTCCAAGTTGCGCGGGAACACATTCAATGACGATGCCGAACACTCCCGCTTCTTCCAAAGCCCGGGCATCCAGCACCAGACGTTCTGCATCTGAAGTTTGCCGCCCCTGCACCTTGTAGCCGCTCTGTCGGATACTTTGAGGGGTCAGGCCGATATGGCCGAGAACAGGGATGCCATTAGCCACAAGCGCGGAAATGGTCGATGTCCGGAAAGCCCCACCCTCAATCTTTACGGCATCGGCGCCAGCTTCCTTGAGAAATCGGCCCGCATTTTCCAGGGCTTGTTCCGTAGAGACCTGATAGGACATGAAGGGCATATCAGCTACAACCAAGGCGGACGTGACTCCGCGCGCCACAGCGGAAGTATGATGCAGCATTTGCTCCATGGTGACGGAAAGGGTCGTGGTATGCCCGAGCATGGTGTTGGCCAGTGAATCACCCACCAGCACCAGTTGAATGCCGGACGCATCTACAAATTTTGCGGTTGTATAATCATAGGCGGTCAGACAGGTGATTTTTTCACCCCCTTTAAGATGCTTAATCCGGTCGGCTGTCCATTTGGTTTGCATGACCATAAAATTACCTGATTCTCATCAGAAATTCAAACTTAACGCCGTTGAGAGAATGGAGTCGCGCGACTTTTTGTCTTCCCCGGGATTGCTATCGTAGCGCTCCTGATAGCAGATGTTAAGACTGAGATCGCGGGTGATATAGGATGCAAGACCAATTTCGGTATTGACAAAAAACACGCTGGGATCAGCCAGCTTCGGGATATATTCGACGGTGATCCAACCCAAAACATGGTCATTAAAAAGCTTTTCCGCCGTTACCGCAGCACGGCCTGCCGTATAGCCGTCTTCATTCTTGTCCTTTTTTTCCTCAACATACCCGGCCCCGATTTCGAAATTCAGAAGGGTTGTCTTGGTGCGGAGCAGGTGAAATCCTGGCGAGAGAATACCGGTAAAACGATAATCCAGTTCGGCGATGGGATCGGTCATCCAGTCGAGATTGGCGAGGGCATAAACAATCGGCGTAAGTTGTCGCTCATAGCGCAATGTCGCTCCGGCATTTTCTGTGTCCTTGCTTCCATCACTTTCCCCGTAGGCTCCGTGAGCTCGGAAGCGAATGGTATTGGCATCCTTTTCCTTTACAGTATCAACTCCAAGTGAATAACGCAGAGTATCACTGTTTCCGCGTGTCATATTCATGCCGAAGTCCAGATTTCGCCTCCAGTCGGTTGCGCTGCGAGGGGTCGCTTCGGGAGCGGGGAACCTGAGCGTGCGACCGGAAACACTATAATTACCACCAAAGCTTCCCGCCAGGGCACTCAGGACATTGGAGGAGCCCGGTTTAACGGTTCCTTTGGGTTTAATCACCGGTATCTGATTAGTGATCACCGGTATTGGATTGGTTACCACGGGAGTGACCTCGACGGGGGTGGGGACGACCTCGGGCGTAAGGTTGGTTGCGGTAGTATCCGGCGCCAACGGGATTTGGGCCAATGCTGCCCCATGGAGTGAGACTGCGATCAGGGCAGCCAAAAAAAGTTTTTGACGATTACTATTCACCGTGAGATCGACCTTTTGAGATAACGTAACTGAGCTTCTTTGGACCATTGTTGCATGACTTCCTGTTTGCGACGCGAATCTTTCCATATAGGGATCAATGCTTCCAGCGATTTTTCAGTCAGGGGCGGACGACAGAGTTCCTCCGCGAGTCCGGGATCCCGGTTCATGCAATCTTTCCAAGCTATTTTGAGGTCGGCATGGGCATCTATCAGCCACACGCCCATGAGATCGTTCAGGATATTCCAACGCCGTGTCGCAAGTTCATTGTCATAGGCGAGCCCTGAGGGGAAATCATAGGGATTAGGCTTGGGTGCGGCGGCCTCGGCGTAAAGCGCCTTGAGCACCGGCATTCGGTAAAGGTTGTGTTTTTGGCCGTTTGTTCCAGCCGACTGGTACAAGAGACGTTGTCCCTCCTCAGAAAGTGTAAATTCGATAAAAAGTTTAGCCAGCTCAGGCTGTTTGGCTCCCCGCAGCATGGCAATAGGATCCGGGCCGATAATGGTCTCCTTTTCAGGCAGTACCAGCGCCAGGGCGTCATTGCCCACTGACTTGATAACGGTCTGGGCATACTGGTCAATCACCATGCCCGCTGCAATGTCGCCAGCGGCAACCTCCCTCGGCACTGTGCCGCCTGCTTCCCCGAATCCCCGTACGTTGGCACAGATTCGCGTAATGATCGGCCACCCCTTTTCAAAACCGTAGGATTGAAGAATGATCTCATAACACATATGAACCGAGCCGCTGGAGCGGGGGTCGCCTGAGCCTACCCACGAATAATATTCCGGGCGTGCAAGATCATGCCAGGACACTGGAACAGGCAGCCCGAGCCGTTGAACCAGCGGACGGTTATATAGAATTCCAAAGGCGCTCAGGGTGACGCCAAACCAGCGTTGGCCGGGATCTAAGACGGGTGACCCGGCGCAGGTTGCAGGGATGTCGCTCAGGAGCTTAGCGGGTAACTCCGTTTGATTGAGCCAGTTTTTCTGAATCGCAGTCAGGAAGGGGGCAATCCCTCCACCAAACATAAGGTCCACACCGGGATTCCCGGGTGAGGACGCATATCGTGATTCGAGTTCCTTCATGACCTTGGAGGCACCACCGACATCAAGCCATTGAATCGCCACATTACGGTGATATCGGGTGTTCATCCATTCCGCAAAGCCCCGTGAATACTCCAGCCTGACCTCCCGGCGATGTGGCGAAATGATGGTGAGCGATTCATTAGCATTTCCCTTGGGTAGCTGGGCACCATGCCGTCCCGGCATGAGCAGGAATGGAATGGCGGCAATCAGAAAAAATAGAATGATGGCAAACCTGCGCATGATAGATTCACCACGTCTTACTCAAGTTCGGCGACCTGTCCATATTTTGGAACTGAGGAGGAAAACCCTTTTTCCTTTTTGACCGTTTCCGCAAATCGATGTGCCGTTTCAGGTTCACCGTGGGTGATAAACACATTACGCGGGGGTGTGTTGCCAAACCGGGACAGCCATTGCAAAAGCTCACCTCGATCCGCATGCGCTGAAAATCCCGAAATTTGCTCAAGTTTGGCCTTAACAGTGCATGATTGTCCCAAGAGTCGGACTGGTGAGACCCCGTTGAGAAGAAGTCGGCCTAGCGTGCCATTCGCTTGATAGCCCACAAATAGGACTGTGCTTTCGGGACGGCTGAGATTGTTCGCGAGATGATGCTTGATGCGCCCCCCTGTACACATGCCTGCACCAGCCATCACAACGACTGTTCCCTTGATGGCATTGATGGCCTTGGATGCGTCAACCGTTTGCACCATTTCCAAGCCCGGGAAATGGAAGGGTGATTGGCGATCCCGGATCAGCTGATTCATATCGGAATCAAGAATATCCATGGAATGCTCAAAAACCTTCGTCACGGTGACGGCCATGGGGCTGTCCAGGAACACAATGATATTGGGAATACATTTAGCTTTGAGTAATGCGTTAAAGTAATAAAGCACTTCCTGAGCCCGCTCGATGGCAAAAGTGGGAATGATCAAATTCCCGCCTCTTTGGGCGGTATCCTTGAGGATTTGGCACAACCGTTCGCTAATCAACTCCGTTTTTTCATGGAGTCTGTCACCGTAGGTAGATTCCATGACGACATAATCGGCAGTGGGGCAGAAATCAGGATCCTCCAGAATAGGTCGGTTCCACCGTCCGATATCACCTGAAAATATAATGGAGCGGCCATTCGCCTGGATTTTAATTGAGGCTGAGCCCAGGATGTGACCGGCATCTGTATAGATGGCCTCTACGCCATCGGCAAGGGTGACGGTCTGCCTGTAGCCGACAGGCGAAAAATGTGAGCAACACTGCTCCACGTCGTTGACGGTGAATAAAGGTTCCAAAGGACGTGGATTCGGGCGCTGCTCCTTCTCATGCCGTTTCTTTTTGAACGCCACATCTTCTGCTTGGATTTTAGCGGAATCCATCAGGACGATTTTGGCGATTTCAGCCGTTTGGGAGGTTGCATGGATGGGCCCCTGGAATCCATCACGAACAAGCCGGGGCAGATAACCGCAGTGGTCAATGTGGGCATGCGTTAGAAGAACCGCATCGATACTTGATGGAGCGACGGGGAAAGGCCCCCAATTGCGATCTGCAAGTGCACGTTCCTGATATAAGCCGCAATCGATCAACAGACGGCTTCCATTAATCTCCAGCAGATAGCGTGATCCGGTAACATTTTCAGCCGCCCCAAGAAAAGTGACTTTAGCGAACATATATATTTCCTCCTTTAATTCCTCAACCTGACTTCGCGGGAAGCAGGGTTAATAATTCGGCTACATCTTGATAGGGTTTTGCGCCGCGATCTATCAGTGTTTGTACCCATTTTTCGGCTTGACGGGTCGGGGTGTAATCCCGATTTCCAATGCCTGATGCAATAAAGACCGGTTTCCCTGCGGTTAACGCACTCTCCAGCAATTCCAGATTAGGCAAATTCCCTGTACCAAATGGAATCGGGGTTAACACCAAGGCATCGGCTTTAAAGGCCAGATCCTGCGCCACTTGAAGTGCTTCACGACTGATCGGGGAAAAGGGTTTTTCCAAGGCCAGTTTGGCACCCAATACAGCACCAATCTCGGCATCCATGTCACCCTGACTGACCACCCCGCAACTCAGCGTGTAGCCGCAGAGGGCCAGTCTGCGCAAGGTGGCTTCCCCGCAACCGCCTCCTGCCACCGCGTGGATCTGGATTCCTTTGCCTGCTGCGGCCGCAGGCAGACGCGGGGCCGCCAGAATGCTAAGACCTCCTGTCTGGGGATCCTGACTGACGCGAACATCACAATTATAAACCCGACGCAGCGTCTCTTCCGTTAGTACCATGCTGGGAATGCCATCAGCCACAATGTTCCCATGCTGCAACACGATCAGACGGCGGCTGAATTCAGCGGCCATTTGGAGATCATGGCTGATCATCAACACCGTGACCCCTGATTCACGGTTCAGTCGTTCAACCAATTGCATGATTTCCAGCCGATGATTGATGTCGAGATGAGAGGTGGCTTCATCCATGAGAATGATACGGGGTTCCTGCGCCAGAACCATCGCAACAATGGCGCGTTGTCGTTCTCCGCCGCTCAACTCATTCAGGTGGCGGTGGCGGATATCTGCCACATCGGTATAAACCATGGCCCGCTCGACAGCTTGACGATCCTGTGAAGTCGGTTTTGCAAACCGGCCCATTGAAACCGTACGCCCCATCATGACAATTTCCTCGACTGTATAGGGAACAGGAATGTCGAGTTCCTGTGGAACCACGGCAATGGCTTTGGCTCGCTCTCGGGGGGGCATCTGGCGTAGATCCGCATTAAATAACTTTACCGTTCCCGTGGCAGGTGTCAAAAGACCGGATACAATATTAAATAAGGTTGATTTACCTGCTCCATTGGGGCCCAGAATTCCAACCATTTCACCTGAATTGATCGTCAACGAAATATCCTGTAGTACCGGATGCTCCCGGTACTTAGCCGTTACATGATCAAGTTGAATAGCAGTCGTCATGGGGGGGGTCAATCAAGCCAACTCTGGGTACGGCGTCGCTTCAGGAGGAAAAGAAAAAAAGGGCCCCCAAGCAGGGCGGTGATGACACCTACCGGGATTTCAACGGCCAGGATGGTTCTTGCCAGCGCATCGCAGGCGGCCAGAAAAACCCCGCCGCCAATGGCGGCGGCGGGAATCAAGCGCCGGTGATCGGCCCCCACCAGGTTTCGCATGATGTGAGGGACAATCAAACCCACGAAGCCGATCAGCCCGGCGACCCCTACGGCCGCCGAGGCCACTAAGGTAGCCAGAAGCAGGGCGGTGATAATGGTAACCTTGACCTGGATGCCGAGGTGATGGGCCATGTGGTGGCCGAGAGTGAGGGCATTCAGTTCCCGAGACATTGCCCATAGGCCAAAACATCCGGTAACCACAACCACTCCAATGAGCATCAGGACGTTATTGGAACTGACTTCCAGATTTCCCAGCATCCACCAGAGAATGCTGTGCATTCCCTCGATGGACGATACAGAGACCATGAACATCAGGAGACTGGAGCAGACGGCGCTGACAATGACTCCGCTCAGAATCAATCCGTAGATGGACGGTGAATCCCCATTGCGTGACAAGGCATAAACAAGTGCCAGCGTGATGACGGCCATTACAAAAGCGCAAAGGGGAAGGACGTAGGCTCCCGCTGCCGCTATGCCCGTAACAATGGCGATGGCCGCGCCCAGACCTGCACCGCTGCTGACGCCCAGAATATAGGGCTCGGCCAGGGGATTGCGCAAAATGGCTTGAAAGACAACACCGGCACAGGACAACGCCGCCCCGATAATCAGCCCGCATAGCACCCGCGTCAAGCGGAGCATGAGTATTTCGCGATCCGTATTCAGATCCGGCATGCCAATGCCAGAAGGCCCCATCATGACGCAGAGCGTCAGAATAAACGGGGTCAATGCCATCATCAGCCAGAAATTTCTACTGTTTCGCATGAATTTGATTTTTAATTACTTCAAAGCCCTGCATCACGCGCGGGCCGGGTCGTAAGGCAACATTGTTATCAAACCCGTCATATACCCGTCCATCTCGGACTGCTTTAATGTGGCTCCAACCGGGCTGTCGGATGATGGTTTGACTGACAGGAGTACTGCTCGCCATAAAAAAACAAAAAATAATATCCGGATCATGAGCTAACACCCATTCGGATGAGGCTTGGAAATAGTCCCTGTTGATTTCGTCACCGATGTTTTGGCCGCCTGCCAATGCGATAAGGTCTGAGACAAATGATTTACTGCCGGCCGCATAAAAGGGGTCATGCCAGATTAACACCAGAATGCGGGGTCGATTTATGAAGGTTGTCGCCTGTTCACGGGCCGTCTGAATTTGGGAGATGAGGCTAGCCGCAAGGGCTTTAGCTTGAGGTTCCCTATGAATTAGTTGTCCAACGTGAATTATGGCAGGGGGAATATCTGTAAGGCGTTCACATGCAATGTGAACGGGATGGAGCCCCACACGGGTCATTTTACTGTCCATCATCGGGTCAGCTACATCTGTATAGAGCACCTGATCGGGCCGGAGCGATACGATACGTTCCAGCGAAGGGACACCAAAGTCACCGATGACCGGAACATTGCTCACGGCTGCAGGAGGATAATCGCAGGCTGAACTCCGTCCGATCAATTGGTTAGTTCCACCCAGGGCATAAACTATTTCGGTAATACTGGGGGCCAGAGAAATAATGCGGGGCGTGGAGGCCGAAGGTGGGGGCAGTGGGGCAGGTCTACAGCCGGATAACAGTAATGCGAAACACGTGAAATACGCGAATGAGCAGTCACTTTTCATAAATGACTTTCCGTGTCTTCAATTACAATCAGATGGATCCGTGCACCAAGGTCGGAGGGATATCCGCTAATGCCAATTTTCCCGGGGTCATAAGGCATTTCGGAAGAAATCTTGTAGATTCCTGTGGGCGATCCGCCGGGCGAACCATCGGGGCGGGCGAGAATACCAGATACCCTCGTAAACTCGTTGCTGATGGTTAGCGCCAAGCCAGGGCCTGACCAGGGTGGTGTGATTTTCAGTATTTGCCTCGGAAGCCCATCATCACGTGAGGCCGCAGCCTCGATCGTGATACGGACAGAGCGCCCGACTTGCGGGATGGGGCCGATTATTCCAGAGCCCTCCCGGCTCCAGCGGGCTGGAAGCAGGGCGTTTGTCGTCTGAATTTGGCTTCCTCGCCCCCAGGGGCCGCGCAATGCTAAGGGCCCATCATCCAGAATCTTGCGAACGACGAGGCCAGCGGAATTGGTAACGGGGACACCTTTTAGGATATCTATATCCATCACATATTTGCGGCATTCTGCTGGGAGCGCCGTTTTACTGACAATACGATCAAAACTTACTGTCTGATGCCCCAGACTTTGGAACACTACTCCGTCCTCAAGTCCTGGGTTACTGTAGGCTGTCACCCATAACACTTCCTCCTGTCCAGCGCGCTCGGTCAGCCATTGGGATAGTTTGGGATGTGCCACATAGCCAAATTCACTCAGCCCGATAACCCGCATTTTGCCGGAGGCGGCAAATGGTACGCTATAGGGATAGTAATCAAAAAAAGTGAGCCGTTGACCAATGTCACGGGAGAGTGATGCCACCCACTTGGTGGCACCTTTTTCGTGGCGGGCAAGATACGGGGCCGGCCATTGAATAAAGTTGAACAGGCCGACAATCAGCAATCCTCCCGAAAGGAGGGTTGCTGGGATATGTCCCGCTCTAGCTGCGAATAGGCGGCATGCCGTTGCCAGTGGGGGGGCGAGAGCTATGATCAAAAGTAACGTAAAGGGAATGAACCTACGTTGACTCCAGAGTCCCATGGGTTCAAAGCCCTTTAAGTAAAAGAAGAAAGGTGACAGAAACACTGCCAGCAGAAGTAAGGCACGGGAACGGGGATGCTCTTTGATGAAGAATGTGGAAAGCAGACCGGCCAGCAGAATGGAGCCATAACCCCAGCGGACACCGTCCCAATATTCAGCAAGTCCTGACATTATCAGTGTTTTACCATGCCATATTGACGAAGGCAGAGCAAAGGGGCAAAGGGCTAATAGAAGCAGTATCAGAATAAGTGCAGGGTGAGACAGGATTCGTTTAACCGCAAGGGTAATTCGATTTTTAAGTGAAGTTGGCCCCAATACCAGTGTCCCTACACCCACAACGAAGATCACCACGAACAGGCCTAAAAACCGAAGTAGGGCTTCCTTTGAAAGCCGTTCAGAGAAGTCGTTGAAATTAAAAAAATTGCCATAGGGCTGGCACCCCCAAACGGTCATGGCCCACCACGGGGCCAGTCCGATCGCAAATCCGATAAGGCTTAAGAAAATTCCTTTTCTGGATATTGAGGGGTCAATCAGGATCATGATGAGGGCGGGCAGGGCAAGGATGATGGCGACGGGATGAAAGCACACGGCGAGTCCGATGGCCAGTGGGGAGAATATTCTAAAAAGGCGTGAATGAGCGGAGAGCGTAATGCCTAATAAAACCATGATGACAAGCCCTGCCGCGACGGCTTCGGCATAATACCCACGGAAGAGGTAGGCGGGTAAAGGCGTTCCAATCAACAATACGACGCCGACAAGCAGTCCATACTTATTTCCCAGAGCCGCGCCAGTGCAAAGGATAAGCGCAAAGATCAGTAGGCCCATGAGCGGGACGAAATAATCGCCGCCCAGGGAGCCGCTCAGCACATCAAGCCCGACAGCCGCCATGGGGAGAAAAGGATAGAAATAGGGTTGAATGGAGCCGGTAATAAACGAGGTGATCTGAAATGAACGATCCCGTGTGTCTCTGCCCCATTTCCTGTATTCCAGCAATACGGTCCGGCGGAGCGGTTCGGGGATTTCAAGTAAAGTCCGGTCTGTGTCGTGAAGTTGACGGCCCTCCATAAAGGCATGAGCCATCAATCGGTAACAGGATGTATCGAGCCCGGTAAAAGTGTCCTCATGAGGGCGAAGTAACAGAAACCCGGCGGCCATAATAGAGAGCGCCAGAAGGATGTGGGTGATGAGGGAGTTGCCTCGGAGTCGCTCGCGTAGTGCCAGGAAAATGGAGGCACTTATGCCTCCGGCAATTACGATAACCAGCAGAAACCAGAATACGCTTAATGTCGTCATCCGTATCCCGCCGTGGCAATAAAGGCCGCAAAGGTCAGTAGGCCCGTTTCAATCACTTCGTTGGAAGCCCCAAGAAGATCACCCGTGACACCACCAAAGTGACGATGCATCCAGAATTTCAAGAAAAGTGCAAAGATCAAGCCCTGCAAAAGCAGAAGCAGTCCGGCTAATCCTGATGCGGCGAAACAAAACACAACTGCGGCGAGGAGCGCCAGAAGGAGATGATAGTGACGCGCTTCCTGCACGAAGGCTGCCGCTTTGCCGCCCTCCTGCCTGGCGTAAGGAAGTGAGGTGGCTAGAAAGACTTGTGCGGTACGTGATACGATAAAGGGAACCAAGGCGAGCGACCATTGACTCAGGGCGGCAAGATGGCTGAGGGCAACGGTTTTCAGGAGAAGGTCCCCGACAATCGCCATAACGCCAAACGCCCCCATGTGCGGATCCTTCATGATCTCCAGTCGTCGTTCCCGTGTGCGGCTCGCGCCCAGGGCATCCATGACATCCGCCAGACCGTCGACATGCAGCCCACGGGTGATCCAAACGGCCACAATCATGGCAATCACACCAGCTCCTGCGATCCAACCGGTTAGACTAGCCACATAAAGCGTAAGAACTACGAGCGCACCAATGAGAACCCCTATGGCCGGGAAGAAGGGAAGGGCACTCGCCAAATTGGCAGAATCCTTCCCGGGAATAGGAAGAAGGGTCAATGTTCGTATGGCTGTGACAAGTGGACGCATTTCCGAATCCTATCACGCCAATCACGGAACAAAAGCCGAAAATCGGAGAATTCCAATTTGATATTTCTAATCTGACTAATCTAGCAAGGGAGTATTATGGCGCGCTTTATTACTGAACATGCCGGTTTCGGCAAGTATCAAACGATTATCCTGCGTGACACCAAGACTGGTTCTGAAGCCCAAATTGCGTGTTTCGGGGGCTAACCTTCTGGCATATCGCGTACCCGTGAAAGGCAGGCTTTTCGATGTCACTGACGGGTTTCAGACACCTGACGAACTGGAGGCTGGCAAAGGCGGGCTGGAGGTCACAATTTCGGGGAAGAATGTGGGTGATGCCTCCGCCTTTTTCGGCTGTGGCTGGCATCCTTACTTCCGAGCCAGTGAGGACGGAATCGAAAAACTCCGGTTGGTCATTCCTAGTAAAGGCCGGATTGCTGTTGGAGACCGACTGCTACCCCTTGCGGGCGCTGCCGCCTTCGTCGACATGGAGAGCGCGCCTGATCTTGATTTCCGACCCAATCGCCCCAATGCCGGGAATGTGATTGCTGGTCGTGTACTGGACGGTGCGTATCGCGAACTTATTGCTGACAGCGATGGGTTGGCTCGCAGCTATATTGAAAACCCCGAGACCGGCCTGCGGGTATCAGTTTTTCAGGAACGTGGGCTGATGCACATTTATACCGGAGATGGCGTTCCTGAACGTAAACGGGTTTCGGTGGCATTGGAGCCTGTTGAATTTATGACTAACGCGATCAACCGCCCCGAATGCGCAAAGGATATTGTGCTGGCCCCCGGTACGGAGCGAAAATTCCACTTTGGTATCGAGGCGGGTTTATGATTCGTCACACAGTGGTATTCAAGCTCAAGCACCCCTCCGGATCACAACCAGAACACGACTTTCTTCAAGCCGCCCGGATCCTCGCCACCATTCCAACGGTCAGGAATTTTGAGGCCCTCCGGCAGACGAGCAGGAAGAACAATTATGACTTCGGATTTTCCATGGAGTTTTCATCCTCACAGGATTACCAGATCTATCCCATCTTCCTTCACAATCATCCGAAGTTCATGCCCCATCTGCTTGGGGGTTTGTTGCGGATGCCCCTCTTCAAGCAACTTATCAAACCGCTTCTTCTCTGGTTTCCCAGCCTCACGTATGGCGAAACGGCCGCTTTGATCCGTATCTTTTTTTGCTTTCATCCATGCTGATGTGACCAAAAAGACGCCTCAGAGGTAAGGAATATTTTCAATTGTTTGCTATCAACGACTTACAGCGCCAAAGCAGAAGACCCTGGAGAAGGTGGGCGCCGTGCGATGATAAATTGACATTATGACGTCATAACGCTATGTTGGCATAAGAGAAAAGGGGAACAAACATGAGCGTCGCAGTCAAACGGGCAACAGTGTATTTCGACTCATCGCTTCACCGCGTGTTGCGGCTGAAATCCGTCGAAACATCGCGAAGCGTGTCTGAATTGGTCAATGAGGCCGTATCAACAGCTCTTCACGAAGATCTCGATGATTTGGAGATCTTTCGCAAACGGGCGAATGAACCTACTATTTCGTTGGAGTCTGCCCTCAAGGAGCTGAAGCGAGATGGGAAAATATAGAATTGAGTTTAAGAAAAGTGTTCTAAAGGATTTTGACTCACTCCCCAAGAAAGACCTTCAGCGCATCCTCGTGGCAATTGAGTCGCTGGTTGATGATCCGCGTCCGCCTCAATCCAAGAAGCTCTCAGGGATGGATCAGTACCGCCTCAGGCAAGGCAACTATCGGATTCTTTACTCAATCAAAGATGACTTGCTGATTGTATTTGTAGTCGCAGTCGGACATCGCAAGGAAATCTACAGATAGCCGATCAGGGCAGGAAGATAGTGTAAAATGAGAAATCTTTTGACTGCTAACCTTACACTTGCAAACCGCATCACCATTGGGCGGCTGTTGCTCATCCCTGTCTACATTTTGGTAACTCTCTATTATATACAGAGCGTCAATGAGCATCACCCGGAAGAAATGTTCCGCTGGTTCGCCCTCATGTTGTATGTCATTACCTGCCTTACAGATGCGCTGGATGGTTATTTTGCTAGGTCTCGTAATGAGATTACACGTCTCGGAACGTTGCTCGATCCCCTGGCCGACAAGACGTTACTCATTTCCTCTCTGATTCTTTTGACTGGCCCCTGGGGACAACAGTGTTTTAACCCGCATCTTCCCCTTTGGTATGTGTTTTTGGTCATCAGCCGCGATGTGTTTCTGGTTATAGGGGCCGTTGTCATTCATGTCGCCGTGGGTCATACTGAAGTCAAGCCCCGCCTCTCTGGCAAGATCGCCACCTTTTTTCAGATGATCCTGATCCTATGGGTCCTGGGCCAGGCGTCAATTGCTGGTTTCCCGTGGCTACTTTGGTCCGCGGCCGGTTTCACCTTGGTCGCTGCCTATCAGTACATTGCGGATGGTATCCGCCAACTCGAGAAAGCCCATGCCCACAAGTAGGGGGTGACCATTTTGAGGCTGTTGATCCCTTCATCAGGAAACGCCTGATTACTTATTCAGGCATCCCCCTAAGGGAATCCGTACAAAGGCGCTAAACACACCCATCAGCACCGCGACGCCAGCCGTGGCTAGAAATACGGAGGAGTGGCCATAGCGAATCCACATCAGTCCGCCAAGAGCGGGGATGGACATCGATACGGCGTGGTTGATTGAGATGCCGAGCGAGAGTGTTGGTGCCAAATGATCTTTCTGTAGCACGATCTTAGACAGGTATGTATCTCGCGCCATGTTCACGCCGAACAGCAGGTTGTCGGCCACGAAGCACGCATAGAGTAGTCCCAGGGCAGCCGTGTGACTCGACAGGCAGTGGGCGAACCCATAGCCCAGACAGACCAACAGAATGAGGAATGAGTCTGTCAGTAAGACCGCACGTTCGCCATACCGGTCGATCGCACGGCCGAGCATCGGTTGAAATACTACGCCCAGAATGGCGGCGGCGATCCAGAGCTGGGCGAAGATCCAGGCCGGTTGATGAAATATGCGGATAAGAACCCACGGGCCGAATGTAATGAATACCTGTTTGCGGGCGCCAAAGAGAAGCGCCAATGTATAGTAGAGCCAGTAATGGTTGTTCCAAATATACTTTGGCCGTTGAAGATGTGCGTTGGGCAGGCGCATGGAAAATAGAAAAACAGAGGCGGCGACTGATGCGAGGCCGGCCAACACGAAGATTAGTCGATAACTTGCCTGCAGCCAGCGCATGGTTATCCATACGATCAAACAGCCGACGATGCTGGCCGCTATAGCCGTGGCGGAAATTTGCCCCAGACGCCGACCACGTTGGGTTGAAGTGGCGAGTTCCATGGCAATGGACGATCGGACTGGCATCATAAGATGGGCACCGGTGCTCCAAATGGTCAGGAATACGAGCATGCCAGCCCAATGAGGCCCGATAAAAGCCAATCCGAGTAGCCCGAGTCCGACAGCCAAGGCCGAGAATCCCGCGATTCGGGTCTCGGCGAGAAAGAACAGAATGCCAGCGAACAGTGCCGTCAGGAAACCGGGAAGTTCACGGGGGAATTCGAGTATACCGCGGGCATCGGCCCCGAGGTTAAACGTGTCGCTGACGTAGTTGTTGAACGTGGTTTCCATCATGCCGCCACTGACCCCCAGAAGAGCCATGCCGGCCAGGAACAAAAACAGGTTTCGCTCCAGCCCACGGCAGCGTGTAAGAAGTTGAGTAATCATGATCGCGAAAGATTACCCCAACGCACTAAAAGATTCAAACAGGTTGATCCCCTGAGTCGATGCAGCCCTTTTCGTAGGCGGCTAGGGCAGTTTCGTAGTCGTTGTCGGTTGAAGTGACTGCGTCAGAAGCGCCAGCTTGGGCGGCCATGAAGAGATCGCGGGCAGCCCTGTAGGCCTTGGTGGCACTTTCGTAGGCTCGGGTGGCATCATCATACGCTGCTGTAGCAGCGTTGTAGATTGAGGTCGCATCCGCGAAAGCCGAAGCGGCTGATTTGTGATTTTCCATCATCGATGGACGTTCAGCTTCATTCATAATTTCCCCCGTTTCATGCCTATGCCTGCATTCTACTATTGGCACTTTTAGCTGTCCAGCATTAGATCTTTAAAATTGCGCGCTTATTAGTCTGATATCTGGTATTCTGCGGTAGAGAAATCGGAGAATCAAGTTGATGCAATATAAGATACCAGAGCAGTTGAGTGAATTTCAGCGCGGGATGTACCTGCATTTATGTGAGTGGAAGAGCCGGAACATAACTCCCTTGCCGGGCAGTTTTGGCGGAAAAATGTATGATGTTATTTTGCCTGGAAAATTGCAGCAGGCCCTGCCGCATCTCTATGATCCAGTGCGGGCACGGTTCCGGGAACATCAGAATAAGTTTCACTTTAAGACGCATAAGTTTGCGGGGCACATGGCAAGTTCACAAATAGCCTCTGCCAATCTTTTCTTGCCGCTAATGGAAACACCACTGCTCGCAGCTCAAATTCTGAGGGAAGTGAAGCCGGATTTAAAATCTATTGCGGTTGAGGAATTTGACAGGGGACTCCGCATGGAATTTGGTGATGAAGGGGCCAATCGTCTGGGGGATCAGGGGGCCCAGGGGGCGACTGATGCGGATATCGCTATTGCCTATCGCAACCATGATGATGATCTTTGTTTGTGGCTGATTACCCATAAATTAACGGAGAATGATTTCACTGCCTGTGGTGGATATCGCAATCCTGCTAATCAGCACAAAGATGATTGTGATCGCAATGCAGCCGCCCGGCAGGGGCGGGAAAATTGCTTTCTCCATTCCGCAAAAAGGTTCAATTATTGGAGTATTACGTTGAAAAACAAAGATATGTTTCCTCCTGAGAACCTGCAGAAAGATAAGGCATGTCCGTTCAGAGGCGGGATGAATCAGCTGTGGCGCACCCAGTTGCTGGCGACAGCCATCGAGACGGATCCGAACGGCCGTTATAAAAAAGCGTTTTTTTCTGTTGTGCATCATCCCGGGAATACCAGTTTGTTGCCAGCCATGCAGGCTTTTCATGATCTGCTCGGGCAAAAGGATTGTTTCTCCTGGTTCTCGTCTGACCAGTTACTCAATGCAGCGCAAATGAGTGACAATGGTGACCTCAAAACCTGGGCTAAATGGTATCAGGAACTTTATTACTGGTAGTCGAGAAAGCAGTGTGGGGAGTATTTGGTGATTGATTTACATACTCATTCGACATTTTCTGATGGCAGCATGACTCCGGAGGAGTTGGTTGAACTCGCCGCGAAAGCGGGACTCACCGCCATCGCTTTAACAGATCATGATGGCATGATGGGAATTGATCGTTTCATGGCGGCCTGTGAACTGCAGGGGCTGCGAGGGATTCCCGGCGTGGAGATTAGTATTGAGCTGTCAGGCGGAACCATGCACATACTCGGGTATTTTATCGATCAACATAATCCTCGGATTATTGAAGCCTTGGCACGGTTACGACGGGGCCGAGAGACACGTAATCAATTCATCCTTGAACGTCTCAATAGTTTGGGACTGCCGTTGTCCTGGGAAGAAGTCTCCAGTCTGGCCAAGGAGGATGTTGTCGGACGCCCTCATTTTGCCCAGGCCATGATTGCCAAGGGGTATGTGAAGAAAAAAGATGAGGCCTTTGATAATTATCTTGGCAAGGGGAAACCGGCCTACGTCGAACGGGATCGTTTTACGATCGAGGAAAGCATCGGCCTGATCCGGGGGGCAGGGGGAGTCCCCGTATTGGCTCATCCTTGCACCCTCAATATGGGACGCAGGAGATTACGGGAGTTTCTGGCGGAATTGGCCGCAAAAGGATTGCAGGGGATCGAAGCTTATTATTCTGAGCACAGCCATGAACAACATCGTTTCTGCTTGAATATGGCGCGTGACTTGGGCTGGGTGGTCACCGGGGGCTCGGATTTTCATGGTGCCATGAACCCTCATATTCATCTTGGCATCGGCTTTGGATCCCTTGATATACCTGATGAATTAGTGGATCTGCTTTATGAGCGACGACCCAAAGATTGATGGACTTTATATCCATGTTCCTTTTTGCGATGGAAAATGCCACTACTGTGCTTTCTATTCCGTTCCTTATTGTCGCGACCTCGCAACAGCATGGCTCGCGGCAATAAGGAAAGAGCGGGATCAGGCGCTTGAGCGCTATGGCCCCTTGCCACTGACCTCCATCTTTATGGGTGGAGGAACACCGAGTATGTTGCCTATCGATCAGTTGGAACAACTTTTCAAGATTCTGAGTTCCTTCTTAACAACGCAACAACGCAACACCCTAACACCGCATCTCACTCCGGCGGAGCTTGAATGGACCAGTGAGGCCAATCCCGGTTCGCTCACCTTCGAGACGCTGGCCTTGATGAAAGCTTTTGGGGTTAACCGTATCAGTCTAGGCGTTCAGGCCATGACTGATCCCGTGTTGCGTCAGCTTGGGCGGCGGCATTCTGTCGCTGACATCTATGCCGCCGTAAATGCTATTCATGCGTCCGGAATTACCAACTGGGGATTAGATCTCATTGCCTGCATTCCCGGCGTGAGTCGGGACGCCTGGCAAAAAACACTTAAGGCCACCCTGAGTATGGATCCCAAACATATTTCAGTTTATGCGTTGACCCGCGAAGAGGGAACTCGGCTTCATCAGGATTGTGAGACTGGCGCCACTTGCCTGATGGAGGACGAGGAACAACTCCGGATGCTGGATGTGGCCGAGGCCACGTTGGAAGCGGCTGGTATCATGCGCTACGAAATCTCCAACTATGCCCGTCCCGGCTTCGAATGTCGCCATAACCTGTCCTGTTGGCGCGGGGGAAATTATCTTGGTCTCGGCTGTGCCGCTGCATCAAGGGTGGGAAACGAACGTTGGACCCATGGCGCCGATATTAAAACTTATTGTGCGGGAATATCCAATCAGGACCGCGAAACATTATCGCCACTTACTGATGCTGTCGAGCGGCTTGTATTTGGGATGAGGATGGCGGAAGGAGTCGATCTTGAGGAGATCCTGGCGACGACCGGCATGGGTCAGTCGGAACAAGGGTCGGTATGGCGGCAATCTTTGCGGCGGTTGGAGCGGGAGCATCTTGTGGCACAACCGGCCGGTCGCTGGCGACTTACGGCCAAGGGCCGGGCAATGGCAGATTACGTGGCGGTTGAATTGATGCCATGAGTATGGTATGGTCATAGTATGAAGAAGCATGCCTTATGGGAAGCGAGTCTGTTTGAGTTGATCCGTCGTACCTCGGTAGATTTGCCTGCCGATGTGGAGCAAGCACTTCGCCGGTCTTATAAAAATGAAAAAAAAGACAGTCGGGCTCGCTGGGTTCTGGATACAATCCTCGAAAATGTGCAAAAGGCGCGCGACAATGATGCGCCGCTTTGTCAGGATACGGGGAGTTTGATCTTCTATTTTCAGGTCCCTCTTGGATTTGACACCAACTTCCTGGTTGCCGCCACACGGATGGCGGTCGCGCGAGCCACACGACTGGGTTATCTTCGTCAGAATACCATTGACTCCCTGACCGGTGAATCCTGCGCCACCAATGTGGCTCATGGGGCACCAATATTCTATTTTGAGCAATGTGCCCGTACGACAGTAGATGTTCGGCTGCTTATGAAGGGTGGGGGATGCGAGAATGTTGGCCACCAATATAGCCTCCCCAATGCAGAATTGAATGCGGGGCGAGATCTTGACGGTGTGCGTCGTTGTATTCTGGATGCTGTTGTTTCAGCCCAGGGAAATGGCTGCGCGCCTGGCATTTTGGGCGTTTGCATTGGGGGCGATCGCGCTACGGGCTATGAATGTTCAAAAGCACAGTTTCTTCGAAAAATTGATGATCGGTCCCCGGTTAAAGTCCTGGGGCGGTTAGAAGAGCGCATTCTGAAAGAGTCGAAACAATTGATGATCGGCCCGATGGGGTTTGGTGGTAGCACCGCCTTGCTCGGGGTCAAGATCGGGGCATTGAGTCGCTTGCCTGCCTCCTTTTTTGTCACGATCTCATATATGTGCTGGGCGTTTCGCCGGCGTGGTGTTTTGCTTTCCGCCCGGGGAGGATTCAAAAAATGGCATTAACTCGCAGACTTTCTTATCCCTTTTCCGCAGAACAGATTGCCCCTTTGCAGGCTGGCCAATTTGTCCTTTTGAGTGGGGAGCTTTTTACGGCGCGTGACCGGATGCATAAATACCTTTTTGAGGGCGGGGAAAGCCCTGTGGATCTCAAGGATGGAGCTTTATATCATTGCGGGCCCGTGGTGATCCGGAAGGAAAGCAAGTGGGTGGTTCGTGCGGCAGGACCGACAACCTCGATTCGGGAGGAGCCTTATCTGCCCCGCATCATCAACGAACATGGCGTGCGGGTGGTAATCGGGAAGGGCTCCATGGGAAAAACCACGGAACAAGCCTGTTTGGATGGTGGATGCGTTTATCTCCATGCCGTTGGTGGCGCCGCTCAGGTATTGGCAGATCGGGTGATCGCGGTCAAAGAAGTGTATTTTGGCTCAGAGTTCGGTCCTGCAGAGGCTATGTGGGTGCTGGATGTAAAGGATTTCCCCGCGATTGTCGCGATTGATTCCCGTGGTAAAAATCTGATGAAAACAGTTCAGGCCACTTCCCGCAAGATATGGCAAAAGCTTGTGGCTTCTGAGCGATTTGAAGCGTGAGGGCGAACATGCGAATATTATTTATGGGTTCTGCTGGGTTCGCTTGCCCGTGTCTTGAAACACTGTTACGGAATAATCAGGATGAAGTCGTAGGGGTGGTTACCCAGCCGGATCGACCTAAAGGGCGGAATCTGCAGCTGTCATCCTGCCCGGTAAAAACGTATCTGGGTTCGCACCAAATTCCGGTGCTTTCCCCGGAAAAAATCAACACCAGCGAAAGTTTGGCAGCCATACGCACGTTACACCCTGATCTTATGGTCGTTGTGGCATATGGACAATTGCTCAAATCCGCGCTACTTGAGATGGCACCACTGGGCATCATCAATGTGCATGGATCACTTCTTCCAAAATATCGTGGGGCAGCGCCCATTCAATGGGCCGTGGCTAACGGGGATACTATCTCAGGTGTTACGACGATGTATCTCAATGAACGAATGGATGCCGGGGACATGATCTTGAAGCGTGAACTGCCTATCGACCCCGCCGACACCGGCGGCAGTTATCATGATAAGTTGGCCTTGGTGGGAGCCGAATTACTGAATGATACCGTGGATCTTATCCGGCAAGGGCGTGCCCCGCGCGAGGTGCAGAATGAAAACGAGGCGACCGTGGCACCCAAGCTGAAGAAAAGCGATGGCCGAATTGATTGGACGCTTCCAGCCGATATAATCCGTGCCCAGGTTCAAGGGTTCAATCCCTGGCCAGGTTCCTTCTGCGTTATTCCTGCCGATGGTGGGAAAATCGTTAAGGTTCTCACCGTTCGCGCGGAGGCTGGAACCGGTATCCCCGGGACACTAATAGCGTTAGGCGGTGAGGGGCCCCTCATTCAGGCGGGCCATGGCCGGGCCCTTCGACTACTTGAAGTCCAGCCTGAAGGCCGAAAGCCTATGTCTGGTACCGCTTTTCTTTGCGGACATGCATTGCAAGTGGGAATGCGGGCAGGCTAATCCCCGTTCGTGATTTTGTTTTATTGCGTTCGTATGGAAGGAGCGGTTAGAATGCAATAAAGGTTACGGTCAATTCATGCAACTAACTTATCGTCTTAGGCTATTTGTTCTCTGGCCACTCGTGCTTGCGACACTTTTCCTTGCAATCTCACCCTTGTGTGAGGCGCAAACGCAAACCATCCATGTCGTCATGGATAACAATTACCCACCCTATGTTTTTCAAAATAATCACGGCAAGCTTCAGGGGATTTTGATTGACCAATGGCAGTTGTGGGAACAAAAAACTGGAACAAAAGTTGAAATTCATGCCATGGACTGGGGGAAGGCCCTCAGCGCTATGCGAGCTGGAGAATTCGATGTTATCGATACGGTATTCATGACTCAGGATCGTTCCGTTTGGCTCGATTTTACACGCCCCTATGCCCGGCTTGAAGTTCCTATTTTTTTCATCAATGCCATTTCCGGGATTACTGATGCCTCCTCGCTTAAAGGCTTCTCTGTGGCCGTTAAAACCGGCGATGCGGCGGTCGATATTCTCAAGAGCAACGGGGTTAACAATCTGATGCTTTTCGATAGCTATGAGGCAGTCATCCTGGCAGCCAAAGAGCATAAAGTTACCGTGTTTGTGGTTGACGCCCCCCCGGGGCATTATTTTCTTAACAAACTTGGAATCCAGAATCAGTTCAAGCAGTCCGTGCCACTGAACGTTGGTCATTTTCATCGTGCAGTAAAAAAGGGGAATCAAGAACTCTTAAAAATGGTTGAAGAGGGCTTCGCAAAGATTTCGAAAGAAGAGTATGAGAAAATTCATACAAAATGGTGTGGCTCATCGGTGGAGGATCGTCGTTTACTCCGGTTCTTTTTAATGATTTCAGGGAGCTTGTCTTCGCTGATGTTGCTCCTTTTTGTTTGGAATCGTGTCCTGCGTAAGAGGGTTACAATTCGAACAGCTGAGTTAAAGGCCAGTGTAGAGGCTTTGAGAAGTTTGTCCATTCGTCAGGAAGCTATTCTTGCAGCCGTCCCCGATATCATCATGGAGGTAAACATCAATAAGGTCTACACCTGGGCCAATCCCGCTGGTTTGGATTTTTTCGGGGAGGATGTTATTGGCAAAGAAGCAGCGCATTTTTTCGAAGACGAGCAGGATACCTACCAGACAATCCAACCACTATTCGGGGGGAAAGAACAAGTAATCTATATTGAGAGTTGGCAGAGGCGTAAAGATGGCGAGAAACGACTTCTGGCATGGTGGTGCGAGGAATTGAGATCTGATCAGGGTATCGTCAAAGGCGCCATTTCGACTGCGCGAGATATCACGGACCGAATACGGGAGGAAGCTGAACTTCAGAAAATTCAGAATCTCACGAGTGTGGGAACGCTTGCGGGGGGGATCGCTCATGATTTCAATAATATTTTGATGGGATTATACGGGAATATCTCTTTGGCGCGAAATGAGCTTTCAAAAGATCATCCTGGCTTCAAGCCCCTGGAAGATGCGGAAAGATCGATGGGCCGGGCCATACGGTTGACCAAACAACTTCTCACTTTTGCTAAAGGCGGAGAACCTATCAGAGAAAATTTTAGTTTAGGGCTTCTCGTTGAGGAAGTCGCTGAATTTGACCTTTCTGGTAGCAACGTCATACTCTTGTGTAACACGGCGGCTGACCTATGGTTGGCTAATGCCGACAAAGGCCAGATTCAGCAGGTCATCTCTAATCTAACACTTAATGCCCGCCAGGCTATGCCCAACGGTGGTCATCTGTTTATCAACGTGGAAAACAGAAAACTGCCACCAGACGCAATTCCCGGCCTCCCTCAAGGCAACTATGTGAAAATTACGGTAAGGGATGAGGGTACAGGTATTGCCCCTCAGACTCTTCCCCGAATATTCGATCCCTATTTTTCCACAAAACAAACAGGCCATGGACTGGGACTAGCCACGGCCTATTCTATTATCAATAAACACAACGGCTACATCGGGGTTGAGTCGGAACTGGGAAAAGGCACAACCTTTACGATATATTTACCTACTCCTGCGGCACCTCAACTATCGTCAACTAAATCAGTTGATGTGGTCCCTCAGATTTTGAAATCTTCTCCAAAAATCCTCGTTCTGGACGATGATGAGTATATTCTTGCGGTGATTCCTCGCTGGCTCAAAAAATATGACTGTTCCGTTGAGACCACACTGGATGGGCTGCAGGCAATCGAGATGTATAAACGATCCCTGAGCAATGGCCCCCCATTTGATGTGGTCATTCTAGACCTTACTATCCCCGGCGGGATTGGCGGACAAGAAGTGGTGAAGCAAATTTTAACCCTCGATCCGGGTGCTAAGGCCATTGTGTCAAGCGGTTACGCTGAAGGCTCGATTATGTCGAATTACTATCTGTACGGATTTAAAGGAGTACTTACGAAGCCCTACACACAATTTCAGTTATACGCGGTATTGAATGGGGTTTTGAATTGATTTGTTATGGTACAGACTGAATCACAATGTCAGGATCGTCGGGCCGGGCTTTGATATCCACGTCATCCGTGTCGGCGTAAGATTGCCAATGCAATACGGCGGCCTATTTCGCGATAACTTTTTTGAGTAAGAACCGTATCTGCCACATGGGAATAGGGGATCTTGAGTCTCAGGGTCGGCACGCCCATTTCGGCACGCATATAGCCCGCAAAATCCTGCGTTTCTCCAAAAGAGGGGATCGTCAAGTGTTTGAACTCAGGAGCGGCAAATTCCGCCTGTAGCTCATTTTGAATGACGTTACACCACTTGATTTCCTCGGCGGCCTGCGGCTCAGTTGGCGCTTTCGATACCAGGGCGTAAACCCCATCCCGATCACAGGCTCCGGGGGCATGAAAATCCAAAGCTAAAATCGGGCGGCACCGTGCTTTCCAGCGTTCTACATCCTGTCGGATCACTCGCGATTCATGACGGACAGGGGGGGCACCCCATGCACAATTTAGGTCGAACAGGTCTCCGGATTTGCCGTAATGCCCGTTCACTACGCCATCAATATCCGCAAGAGGGACTGCCCAGATGACATAGGCTCCCTTACGTACCTGTGCCCAGTGCCGCAGAAAGCCGTCAAGAACCCAGGATCCTGGCGTTTCTCCCGCGTGCTGCCGGGCCATGATGTAGATTCCCGGCTGAGTGCCGCCCAGTGTGCCGGGGGCATTATGCAGGCGGAGAATACGGCGCCCTCCCTGGCTGAGGCCAATAGGCACAGCCTGCCAGTAGTCCTTTGAACGATCGAGCATGGCTTCAACATCGGATAGCCCATAGGGAATGCAGAATGCAATCATAACCGACGGTGAAGGATAAGGGATCGTCCACGAGATTTGGCGGCGGCCGTCAGGGGTTCGCGTTTCCTCACCTTGTTTGAGACGCGTCCACGTTTGGCCTGGCACAAGGCAGACAGGGATACAGTCCGGCGACTCAGAAATACCCGGCACAGTATCGATATACGTCCAGGTTAAGCGCACCTTGGTTTGGGTGGCTGGATCAGGATCGGTTTCCTCCAGCCGGAAGTGAAACCACATCGCCTGGGCGCCCCCACATGGATCAGAGGCGAATCGCACCTCGGGAATCTGTCCGCCCGTTAGGATTTCGATATCAGCGGCATTGCCGCCAGAAAAATGAGAAGTGGCTTTGAGACTCATAAATGGCCTTATAGCATGAAACGGACACAAACCGGAGTGCCGATTTTGATCACCTCGGTGGTCGGTTCCAGCATTCCTGTTTCTTGATTAATGCGGAAGACGATTACGGTATTGGCGTCTTGATTGGCAACCAAACAGAACTGCCCTGTCGGGTCAATATTGAAATTTCTCGGAGTTTTGATGCCGGTGTTCTGGAAGCCAATCAGCGTCAGCGTCCCATTTTTCGGGTGGATGTTATAAATGGCAATGGAGTCGTGTCCGCGATTCGAGCCGTAAAGAAATTTACCATTGGGGTGAACTCTCACTTCGGCACAAATACTCGTCCCTGAATACCCCTTTGGCAGCGTGGGGATGGTTTGTATCTCCGCAAGGTTTCCGGATTTTGCCTCATGCGCAAAGACGATGATGGTATTGTCAAGCTCGTTGATCAGGTAGGCGAACTTCCCGGCAGGGTCGAAAGACAAATGACGGGGGCCAGCTCCGGGCTTAATTTTAATCTCAGCAGGTTCACCAGACAGCATTCGACTGAATTGGGCCTCTAGCGTATAAATCATGATTTTGTCGATACCGAGATCTGCAACATAGGCAAACCGGCTATCAGGACTGAGATTAACACTATGGACATGTGGTTCCTGCTGTCGCTGGTGATTTACGCTTGAACCTGTGTGCTGAATCACGCTGACCGCTTCTGACAGTGAACCGTCATTATTGATCGGAATGGAGGCCACGCTTCCGCCCCCGTAGTTGGCAACGAGCAGGGTTCGTCCGTCCCTGGAAATGCAGAGGTGGCAGGGGCCTTTGCCGCCGGTAGCGGCTTTATTGATCAATTTAAGTTTTTTTGACTCAGACTCAATCTTGAAGGAGCTAACGGCTCCAGGATCCCGTTCGGATACCGCATAAAGAAACTTGGAATTGGGATGTATTTCAATAAATGTCGGACTGGGTGTCACACAAGAAAGGTCTGGTGCGGAAAGCCTTCCAGTTTTAAGGTAGAATGTGGCGTGATAAATGCCTTCAGCAGAATTTGGCTTGGTATAGGTTCCAAAATAAACGTCTATGGATTGGGCTGTTAATGCCTGCAAGGAAAGCAATGATGATGTCATGATAACTGTTCCTGAAAGATAATTTCCGCGTACGGGAAAGGAAGATGTCAAAAAAATGAAAGGATCGCAATCATGTTCCCGTATCCGAAGTGCCTCGAAATAGACAATTGACATAACTCGTGGTATTTTATTCGGAAATTAACATAATGTTAATGTTTATGATGAGGAGTTTGTTATTCAGATTTTTACTCAGTTTTACAGGAGATTACTACGAAGAGCAGCCACGGCTTCACTGGTTTCGTTTTTGATCAGTTGCCTCTGTCTTACGCTCCTGTATTTTGGCGGTGCTGAAGCACTTACCCGGGAAGTACAGCGAAGTCTTATTCAGTTGGCCAAAACGGCAGCGGTTTTTGTGGATGGGGATATTCATAAAACCCTCATCTCCCCCGAACAGGAAAAGAGTCCTGCTTATCTTCAGGCCGTTCTGCCTTTGAAGAGAATATTGGCGGCTCATCCTGAAATCCGTTTTCTCTATACCATGATCCTGCGCGACGGAAAGCCTTACTTCATCCTGGATGCCACTTCACCAGAGGACTCGGATCATGACGGTATTAAGGACCATTCTTCGATTATGGAGCCCTTTGACACACCTGCGCCCGCCCTTGTGGAGGCCCTGAGAACTGGGACGACAGGGGTTGATTCCGAACCTATCAAAGACCTGTGGGGAACTTTTCTGAGCGGATATGCGCCTATTCATGATTCCAGCGGACACTGTGTGGGAATTGTGGGAGTGGATTTGAAACTTCAAGAGTACAGCGAGCGCCTCTCGGGCATGAGGCGGTCCCTGCTGCTGGGTATTATGGCTGCCCTCGGTCTTGCCATGCTCAACGGACTGGGCGTCTGGTGGTTTGGTCGGCGAGTCCTGTGGGCTGAAAAGGATCACAGGAATGCCAGTGAAGCCTTGCAAATTAGTGAGGATCATTGTCGAACGCTGGCCCGGGACTACAGAATGCTGTTTGAACAAATGGTAAATGGCTTTGCCCTCCACGAAATGATTTTTGATGCCGAGGGGAAACCCGTTGATTACAGGTTTCTTGATGTGAATCCCGCTTTTGAAAAGCTAACAGGGTTAGTTGGATCAACTATTCTGGGCAGAACGGTGAAAGAAGTTTTACCCCAGACTGAGGCTTATTGGATCGAAGCCTATGGTAAGGTCGTTCTCACTGGCGTGCCCATTCATTATGAGAATTATTCTCAGGATCTTGATTGTTACTTCCAAGTGACGGCTTATCGTCCCGTGCCCGGCCAATTCGCCTGCATCATTGCCGATATTACTCAGTAAAAACATTTAGAAGCAGAGCGACTGAAGGAACAGGAGCAACTCCAGCACGTCCAAAAACTGGAGGGGTTAGGCTTGTTGGCTGGCGGGATTGCGCATGATTTCAACAATCTTCTTATGGCAATTCTCGGCAATACCGATCTGGCGATTGCGGATCTCCCCACAGGATCACCGCTTAAGCCAAATCTCTTTCAAATCAAACAAATATCTCTTCAGGCGGCTGAACTATGCAAGCAAATGCTTGCCTATTCGGGGAAAGGCAAATTCGTCGTGGAGGCCGTGTTTATTTCCCGTCTTATCAGTGATATATCGAAACTTATTGAAGTATCCGTCTCGAAAAAGGTTGCCCTTCATTATCAACTATCCGAAAAACTACCTGCTATTGAAGCGGATGCCACCCAGATAAGACAGGTAATTATGAATCTGGTCATCAACGCCTCGGAAGCGATCGGGGACATGAGTGGCTCTATCTCGCTCTCGACGGGGGTCATGTACTGTGATGAAAACTTCCTGCAGGGCGCTTATCACAGCGAGGCCTGTTCGCCAGGACAATATGTTTATCTGGAAGTGTCTGATTCCGGATGCGGGATGGATAACGAGACTCAATCCAGGATTTTTGACCCCTTCTACACTACAAAATTTACAGGCCGTGGGCTCGGGCTTGCTGCCGTGATGGGAATAGTAAGGGGCCATAAGGGGATGATTAAAATTATAAGTGAGCCCTGGAAAGGTTCAACGTTCACAGTGCTATTTCCCGCATCTGGAGCAATAGTAGCTGTTGAAATGCGAGGTCCTGCGGCCCCCGTCTGGCAAGGATCCGGGACGATCCTGCTGGCGGATGATGAAGAGTCGGTCCGGTCTGTGACCCGACGCATGCTGGAACGAATGGGCTTTAGCGTTCTTACTGCAACGAATGGAAAAGAAGCCGTACAAGTATTTGAAGAATCCAGCGATAAACTGGTTTGCGTACTTATGGATCTGACGATGCCTTACATGGATGGGGATGTGGCATTAAGCGAAATGCTCCGGATCCGAGCCGAAGTTCCAATCATTCTTTCGAGTGGCTACAATCCCCAGGAAATTGAAGCACGTGCTTTGGGGAAAGGCATGGCGGGCTTTCTTCAAAAGCCCTATCAACTGACAACCCTTTCTGAGACCATCCGGGCGGTTATTACGCCCCGTTCCTGACAGTTCGACTTCAATCATTGATTTCATTAGTACGATCTTTTACTTTCCTGCACATGACTACTTCAAACCTTATTCCAACCAGGCGGTTCGGACGAACCGAACTTGAGATGCCTGTACTGACTTGTGGTGGTATGCGATTCCAGCAGTCCTGGCAGGATACCGATGATATCACGACTGAAAATCAGAAAAATCTCGAGGCCACCGTCCAGAGGGCCTTCGCTCTCGGGCTTCGCCATATTGAGACGGCCCGCGGCTATGGTTCATCTGAGGTTCAGCTAGGACGTGCCATCAAAACTTTGCCCCGTAACCAGTTTATTCTCCAAACCAAGGTCGGGCCGGATGCCAACTCCGACATTTTTGCGGCACAGGTAGAGCTCTCACTCAAGCGACTGGGACAGGAACGTGTGGATCTGTTGGCCATCCACGGAATCAATAACCAGGAAATTCTCGAAATGGTTTTGCGCCGGGGCGGATGTCTGGATGTGGCGCGCCGGTTTCAGCGTGAGGGGCGGTGTGGCTTCATCGGATTTGCCACGCATGGACCGCCGGAAGTGACCGTGCGCGCTATCCAGACTGGTGAGTTTGATTACGTCAACTTGCACTGGTATTACGTTAACCCATTTACCTGGCCAGCCGTGCAGGCCGCTGCGGCCCAGGATATGGGGGTGCTCATCATCAGCCCCAACGACAAAGGCGGCAAACTCTATGCCCCGCCTCAAAAGCTTGTGGATTTATGCCAGCCCCTGTCCCCAATGACTTTTAATGTCCTCTACTGTCTTGCCCGACCGGAGGTCCACACGTTAAGTATCGGGGCGGCTCGTCCGTCGGATTACGACGAACATGTTCGTGCCATGTCCAGACTGGGTGATCAATCAATACCTGCTGCCATCGCCGCCAAACTGGATGCCGAGTTAGCTCGGGTGTGTGGGGCTGATTGGATGGCTCGCTGGCATGTGGGCTTACCCGAATGGGAAAAGGTCCCGAATCAAATCAATCTTCATGAGATCCTGCGCCTATGGAATTTTGCCCGTGGCTTGGATATGGCGGATTTTGCCAAGATGCGCTATAATTTGTTAGGGCAGGCAGGGCACTGGTTTCCGGGCCAAAACGCCGCCCATGCTGGTGAGCAGGACTTGTCAGAAGCCTTGAATTTGAGTCCCTTCGCCAGGCAAATTCCCGGCCTGCTAACCGACGCCCACAAAAGTCTCTTTGATCAACCCGTTCAACGGCTAAGCCAGTCGGAATAAGACGGTGAACCCCATCAAACCCGTTTATCTTCTCGCAGGAGGGCCACACTTCCGCCGTGAATCACGCGATCCGCTGATTTCAAAAATGCTTGGGGATACCGATCTTTGCAAACCGTCCGTTGCATATATCGGAGCTGCCAGCGGCGATGACCTCCATTTTTTCAAGGCAATCAAGAACCTTTTAGTGCAACACGGTGCGGGTCGGTATTGATCCATAAACGGTTTCAGGCCGGAGCCCTATTGGCTGGACTGTCGGCTGGCAGCATTCTGCTTGCTCAACAGTGGGTACGATGGCGTGACCCGATGGGGAGATCGGTTACGGGATCCCCGCCTCCATGGGACTCTGCATCCACTTTGACTACCGTATCGAGGAGATCGGGGGTAGGGTGCATCGATATGTTTTCAGAAACGGGCAGGTGGATTCGCTCTAGATCAGATTTATGCTTTCAAAATCGTCGAAAATAATGAAGATGGTTCCTTGGTTTTTAAAAAGTGAAGTTAATCAGATGATTCTGCTGGCTCGTGACGCAGCAGACCAATTTGCGAAATGCCGAGGGATTCCCACCATCTCCTTTTAACGTGTCAGTCCCTTGAAAGAGGAAAGGGGGAACGGGGCCGCTGTTGGCGTTGACTTGAATCTTTTCGTATGCCATATTGTGGGGCGATTTTTCCAACCTTTTACCGCGGAGTGTTATGACGCCTATTATCGAGAAGTTGCTGATTATTCAAGATCACGACCTGCGAATCTTGAAATTTGAAAAAGAATTGGCGGACATTCCGTTACGGAAGAAAGCCATTGATTCCATGCTTGATGAGCATCGGCAGGCCGTTACGGCTGCCAAGGAAGTCTTGAAGACCCGTCAGGCTGGCATCAAGAAATGTGAGCAGGAGATCGAAGCTTACCGCGACAAGATTCGCAAATACCGTGAGCAGCAGATGCAGCTCAAGAATAATCAGGAATTCCGCGCCATGGAGAACGAAATCACTGGTGTGGAAAAACTGATTCGGCAATGTGAAGACAAAATCCTTGAAATCATGGAGACCGTTGAGTCCGCCCAAGAGGATGTCAAACTGCGCGAGGATGCGCTTAAATTGGAAGAAAAGGGCGTCAGCCATGAATTTTCGACCATCGAAGGGCGGGGGAGTGAGATCAAAGGGGAACTCGATCGCGTGAAACAGCTCCGGGCTGGATACGCAGCGGATGTGGACCCGGTTCGCCTCGCTCAGTATGACCGTTTTTTTAAGAACAAAAAAGCAAAGGTTCTTGTTGCGGTGGAAGACAATGGTACTTGTGGAGGTTGTCACATGAAGCTGCCACCCTATATCTGCCATGATGCCAAAAAGCAAGCGGATGTTGTCGCCTGTGGTTATTGCGGGCGAATGTTGTATTGAGGTTGTCGAGGTTGTGATGTTGAAAGGCAGGGGGCGTTCGGTCGCTCCGGTTTTAGCGCAAGCGGATCGGGGAGGAAAGTCCGGACTCCATAGGGCAGAATGCCGGTGCTTAATAAGCCCGGGGGGCTCTTCTCAAAGGGAGTTCACGGAAAGTGCCACAGAGACTATACCGCCGCTGCAGACCTGAAAAGGAACGTTGCGGTAAGGGTGAAAAGGTGGTGTAAGAGACCACCGGGCGCGCAGAGATGAGCGTCGCATGGCAAACCCCATTCGGAGCAAGATCAAATAGGGAACCTGAGGTGGCCCGCCTCGTGTTGTCGCGAAAGCGGCACGCGGTTTCGGGTTGATCGCTTAGATAAATGACTGATCCCGTTCGCGGGAAACA